>DASXYR010000513.1:0-11195 GCA_036502385.1 Gemmatimonadaceae bacterium | reverse complement strand
CGCCGAGCTGGCCACGCGTGGCGTGATGATTCGCGAGATCCACTGAGCGTCTTTTCGATATGTTGGGCGTGGCAATGACAACGCATTCTGTCTTCAGCGGACGTGGCAAAGTCTTGCTGCTGAGCTTGCTCTAAGTGCCCTAGCTCCAACAACTTAAGTGAAGAAATCGGGCCCCCAAGCCCCTTCCATTTTGGGCCAAACCGACTAGATTTAAGTTAGGTAAACATCTGTCGGTCCAAGCTGTTGGGATTCCTCGATGCCTGTCGTCAGACAGGCGAAAGCGTATCCCACCCAAGCGCCGATTCCAAGCAAAAGGAGGGACTTTGAGACACGCTCATGCGCTCTTCAAGTCCGGCCTTACTCGGAACGTGGGCCTCGCGGGCATGGCATTGCTCGCCGCCGTTTTCACTATTCCGCGTGTGGGCTCGGATTTGGCTTCAGTCCAGACGGCATTGGGCAATTCACTGCCCACCGTGATTACCACCGCCGGAACCTCGAGCGCTTCAGCCGGGTGGGATCTCGCCAACCTCGACAACGCTCGGGTGGATTCCTGGACCAAGCTTTTCAGCACAGATCCAAAGGTGAAGTCGCGCTTCTCATTGTGGCTCGATCGGAAATCCGAGTACGAGCCGATGATCTCAGCCAAGTTGGCGGAGCGGGACATGCCGCAGGACCTGATCTATCTCGCGATGATCGAGTCCGGCTTCAATCCGAAAGCGCAGTCACCGGCCAAGGCGGGTGGGCTGTGGCAATTCATCAGTGAAACCGGCCAACGGTACGGCCTGACCGTCAACAAGAAAGTCGACGAGCGAAATCAGCCGGAGAAGGCGACCGATGCCGCGCTCTCGTACCTGTCCGACCTGCACGACCGCTTTGGCTCGTGGTATCTCGCCGCGGCGGCATACAACACCGGCGAGAATCGCGTCGGCCGCATAATGCGTGAAGTCACCGGAAGCGAAAAGGGCACGGACGCGGATTACTATCGCATCTCGAGTCGCCTGCCGAAAGAAACGCAGGACTACGTGCCCATGATGATTGCAGCCGGACGAATCTCGAAAGACCCCGGCAAATTCGGGTTCGATTCGCCGGATGTCGCGCTCGGCGGGTAAAACGTTCCGACGTATCTAGATGTAAAAGGGGATGCCCACCTGGTGGGCGTCCCTTTTTACATTGGTAGTCTTCAGTTCAATGTTCAGCGAGGATGTATATCGCGGCGAGAGCGAGCAGGAAGTACGGCACGAGAGCGGCCGCTCCCGCGTAGTCCTTGGACACGCGCTGCCCGAAGAAGAGCGCACAGATATTGATCGCCCCAACGACGGCGCCGAGATAGGCGACGGACGGATCATGGCGAAGAATGAGCAAGGCGCATCCAACTCCACTCAGAGCGCCCGCCGCAACCTCGAGGATCGTGATGACAAGGAACATCGGCCCCACCGTTCCAGCCAGTGGGCTCTTCGCGAAATGGGCATCGAGGTACTCGCGATTTCCGCGTCGATCCACGACCTTGTCGAGACCAGACTGC
Source organism: Gemmatimonadaceae bacterium (assembly GCA_036502385.1). Classification (GTDB taxonomy): domain Bacteria; phylum Gemmatimonadota; class Gemmatimonadetes; order Gemmatimonadales; family Gemmatimonadaceae; genus UBA4720. Next base: position 9,673 of record DASXYR010000513.1, on the reverse strand, counting down.
AGGAACAAGATTGCCAGGAATGCCGACACGAGAATCTGCAAGATGTACGACGCGAACTCGGGCGAGCTCATGTTTGGCATCCCGTTATTGTAGCACTTCCATTGCGAAGCTGTCCAATCGCACCTGCCGATGATCTACGGGAACAGGATCAGACTTGGATTGATTGCCGGCCTTCTCTTTCCCGGCTGCCAGTCATTCCACTCTCTAACCTCGCACGACATGTCGCGGATCGTCGCGGCCGGACGGATCGATATTGCGGAGCAGCTCGTCGTTGTGACCACTCCGAGCTGGACTTCGACGACGGGAACAATGCGACGGTTCGAGCGGTCAACGGCCACTTCTGAATGGCGATCGCTCGACGCTCCGATTCCCCTGGTCGTCGGTCGCACCGGAATAGCATGGGGTGTCGGCTTCGATGAGATATCTGCCGAAGGTCCCCACAAGCATGAGGGCGATGGGAAAGCGCCGGCGGGAGTTTTCGCGCTCGACACGGCATTCGGATTCGCTCCAAGCGATTCGATGCGCGATGTGAAGCTGCCGTACGTTCAGCTGCTGCCCACCACCGATTGCGTCGATGATACCGCTTCCGTCCACTACAACACTGTCGTCGACAGCGCAGCAGTCCCGCGTGTCGACTGGAACAGCGCCGAGCACATGCGAGAAGTTCCGCAATACAATATCGGCGTGATCGTCGGCTACAACGCTTCGCCTCCGGTAAAGGCCCGCGGGTCATGCATCTTCCTCCACATCTGGAGCGGACCGGATTCGCATACCGCCGGCTGTACCGCGTTCGAGGAAGCGAAGTTGCGCGACGTCGTTGCGTGGCTCGATCCGAAGAGGCGCCCGCTGCTCATCCAGCTGACCGCTACCAACTATTCGGCGCTGCGAGCGGACTGGAAGCTGCCTGCGATCTAGAGTCTGGCTTTGAGGCCGAGGCTCAGAGTCCTGCCGGGAACAACGGTGATGTTGTCCGGCTCTCCGTGCTGGCGGTTGAGCAGATTCTCTCCGCTCAGCGTGAACGCGATTCCACGATACAGGTTCCGTCCGAAGCTCGCGCGAAGGCGCGTCACGCCGTCGTAGTGCAGCCAGTAATTGCGGAGTTGCGGGCCGACGAGCGCGGCGTCGGCCTGGGTCGAGTTGGAAAAAGCTCCGGCTAGCGCGACCCAATCGTAGTTGATCCAGTCCCACGAGCGGGATGCGGTGAGCGAACCGGACCAGTTTACGCCCGACAATGCCGCGGTGATGCTTCCCGTTTTCGCGGGCACCTCCAGCATCCGGTCGCCAACCTGAAGATCGCCTGTATAACCCGTCGCCAGTCGCCGCACTCTGCTGTCGACCGTAGAAAAAGTTCCTCCGAGCGAGAGCGCCGAAAGGTTCAACTCACTCTTGATCTCCCATCCGCGGTTGGTGATCTCACCGACATTCTGAAGAGCGTAGCCGATATGACGATCTTCTGGGCGCATCGGCTGCGAGTAAGTGGACGGACCTTCCTCGCCACCGCCATCCTTCCCCGACTGCGATGAACCGGATCCATACGGGTCCGTATAAGCATAGCCAACCCGTTGAATGAGCCCTGACGCGAGCTGATCGAAGCGCGTGATCTGAAAACCGAAAGCGCGCCCGACGAGAAAATCCACACCCGCCTCCACGCCGGACTGTTCCTCCGGAGCGAGATTGATCTGGCGTCCCTCGCGTGGGTTGAACCATCCCATCTCGCGCGCGGCTGTGGTCGCAGGCCGGATTCCGCTTCCGTACGCCGAGTGCAGCTTGATCGTGAGCTGGCCGTAATCGTGGAGAACCGCAGCGCCCAACATCGGCAGGAGCGACACCGTGCTGTTGTTGGCGATGTCATTGCGCTCGATGCGCAAACCTCCGGTCAGATAGGCTGCGTCGCGCCACGAAATATTTGCCTGCCCCACGCCTGCGTTTGTCCGACGCTGAATCATTTGGGCCACGGGTCGGCCCGAGGGGGTCGCGAGAGTATCCTGCTGTGGGCTGAAGTCGAGCAGCGAGCTTTCACCGGAAAAGGTGAGCGTGGCGCCTACATTCTCGGGATCTCCAAGTTTGGCGACGCTGCTTGCGCGAAGGCTCGTAAGATTCGCGCTGCCTCCCGCTGTGCCGATATCCGGGCCGGCCGCTGATGGCAGTGGCGTGTGATAGTCGGCCAGGTTGGAGAGCCGGCTTCCGTCGAAACCAGCGACGAGCGAATGACTCCAGCGCTCGCTCTGGATGATCGTCGCACTTCCCCCCAAGGTATACTCACGCACCGATTCGGGAGTGGTCAGTCCGGCCCTTGTGGCACTTACAGAATCTCTGAAAAGCGGGCTGTATGGATCGGCGGATTGACTGTCGAACACCCTTCCGGTCGCCGTCGCAATGAATTTGGAGCGCACGATTCTGAACCCGGCGCTTCCCGTCTCATGTCGCACGAACGCGCCCGGAACGTATTCTCCCACTCCTCCGGACGTGAAACTCAGGCTGCTCGATTGCGCGCTCGATCCCTGGCGGATCGTGACGGCGTGGTCCTGCGTGATCGCTGCCCGCGGCATGTAAGTGCTCGAGGCCGCGCCAACCGTGGACCGCAACTCCGCGCTGGCTTTATTGTCGGAGCCGTCGTGGCGCGTCACGATGTTGATCACACCGCTGATCGCATCTGTTCCGTACATCGCGGCACCCTGCGGGCCGCGGATGATCTCGATCCGATCCACCGTTTCGGGAGTGAACTGCGTGACGAGCAGCGGATTGGCCAGCTCGATTCCATCCACATAGATCTTTGGATAGCTCGCGCCGAACGAGCTGGTACCGCGAATGCTTCCGTAGTGCGCGAGCAGGGATGTTGGGGCGCTCTGCCAGACCCACAGTCCCGGAACAGCATCGCTCAACGCCTGCGCCAGATTTCCCTCGGCATAACGCGACAGCTGCGCTCCAGTGACGACGTTCATCGCGACGGTCAGCTGGCGCGCGGGAGCTTCGATTGCATTGCCGGTAATAACGACGCGGTCGAGCACGCGCGCAGGCCGCGGGAGATCGTCGCCATTCTGGACCGGCTGCATCGGTGACAACACGACGTGCTCGCCGCCGGCGGCAACTGGAAGCACCGGCGTTCCGCGAAGCAGGAGTGTCAACGCTTCGCCGAGAAAAAGGGAATCGAAGGAAGCGCACACCCTGTTGTCGAGGGGAATCGTCTCGGTCGTATACGAGAGCTTGACGCTACTCTGCGCCGAGAGGCGATCTAGTGCCTCGCGCAGCGAGATGTCCCTCGCGTGCAGGGATACTCGGCGGTCCAGAGGAGGACCCCATGTCTGCAATGAAGCGAGGAAATCGCTGGATGATGAGCAGACGGCTTGGGCGCCCGCGGTCGACCAAAGCAGCAGTGGCGCCGCGACCAGCAGGATTTTCGTGAGGGTACGAGCGGCTGGTGTAGCGTGCACCAGACGATCGGGGCTAGCGGCGGATGCCGGGCGCGCCTGCCCGATACAGAGTGGCGACGTTTCCCTGCCGCTCGAGTCTGGCACCGAGCGAGAGTGCGATGACGTTGAGGACTCGATCAACGGGCTCACCGGAAAAAGATGCAGTCAGGTGAAGATTCCCCAGAGTGGAATCTGCTACCCTGAGCCTTACTCCATACCAACGGTAAAGTTCAGCTCCTACCTCGATCAACGGTGCGTCGCGAAAAACGAGCCGTCCCTTCACCCAGGCGACGTCGTCCTCCGAAACAGCCGCGCGCTCGACGAGCACTACACCGCTTGGATTGACGCTCGCGCGGTCTCGGGCGTTAAGAACCTCCCTCGGCGAGCCGTCGGATTCATGCGTTCCGAGCGAGACCGATCCGGAATCGACCGCCAGCCGAACGCCTCCGCTGTCGTCCGTTTGAATCCCGAACGCGGTTCCCACATCGGTGATCTGCACCACACCTACCTTTACGGTGAAGGGCTGGGAAGGGTTGTGAACGACGCTGAAGTATGCGTCGCCATCGAGCGTTGCCGTCCGGTCACCTGAATTCCCATCGACAACCAGCCTGCTTGCTGGGCCGAGAATGACGCCCGTGCCATCTGCCAGCTTGAACTGACGGCGCTCTCCGACGGCCGTCATGAAGGTTTTTGTGCCGCCGTTGACCGTCGATTCACGCATGCTCCGCCACAGGAATCCGCCACCGGCAACCAGCAGCAGCGCCGCCGCCGCTCTCAGAAATGGAGCGAACGCGTGGAAGGACGCTGTAGGCGTGTCGGGCGGGATGATCCGGGCAATCCTCGGGGATTCAAACCGGGATTTCACCGCGCTCAAGGCTGCCTCCACATCCAGTGCCAAGTCATTCGCCCGCGATGCACTCGCGAGCGCCTGCTCGAGCGTGTTTACCATTTCCATACGCTCGGGCTCGGCCTCGAGCCACTGCCTGATGAAGTCCCTTTCGAGTGGCTGCGCCTCGCCCGCCACATAGCGGGCGACCCGGTCCCAATCCTCGGGAGCGAATCTGGCGGAACCACCAGGGGAATTCGACATATTCATTAATAAGACAGACACCCGAACTCAGCGCTACCCTACTTGCCCACCCACGATTCCAACGAGCAGGATCTTCAGCAGCGAATCCGGGCGGGAGACGAAAGCGCGTTCGACACTGTCTTTCGCGCGAACTATGCGCGGCTTGTGCGGATGGCCGAGTCGATCGTGCGGGAGCGCGCGAGCGCCGAAGAGATCGCTCAGGAAGTGATGCTCGAGTTGTGGAGGCGAAGGGAGTCCCTCCAGCTGGAGCAGACCTTCGCCGCCTATCTCATTCGATCCACTCGCAATCGCGCGCTCAATCACGTCAGGCACCAGCGGGTGGTTGCCCGCGAGCTGGCGGCCGCGACCCTGCAGCAGCGCGAGTCCCAGGCGGCCGACGCGGAAATGCTGGGTGTCGAGCTCGCGGGCGTGGTGCGCGAGGCGATCGATGCCTTCCCGGAGTTGACCAAGGAAATATTTCAGCTGAGTCGCGTGCAGGGACTTCGATATATCGAGATCGCCAGTGTTCTTGGGATATCGGTGAAGACGGTCGAGAAAAGGATGGGCCAGGCGCTCGCGGAGCTCAGGGACAGGCTCGAGCCGTGGCTGAACAGAGGTGGGCGAAAGCCGGCGTAGGGTAGTGTGTGATTCGCGTGTCTCTCTCTTTCAGAACCAGGCGCATCACCGTTTGGATGCGCGGCTACCAATGGAGAGATATCAAATGCGGAATCACGTGAAAATCGTAGTGATAGCCGGCGCCGTTTTCTTTGCTGTGTCATGCGGCCGGGACATGGCGACGTCGCCTGTTGGTTCCACGGAAGCGGCCGCTGCGCTCGTCGCGGCGCCAATCAGCTTCGATGAGATCAGTACCAGTTTTGTCGGAAGCTCAAATGAACAGGATGGATTCATGCCCTCCGGCCGAAACGATATGGAGGGCGGCCGCCGCGGGGACGGGTTTGGGCCGGGATGGGGCGCGTTTATGGGCGGCGGAATTGGTGAAGGCTGGCTTGGCGGAATCGCATTCGGAGGCGGCTTCGGTCATGGTCCGTTCGGAGACTTCGACGAGGACGACGCCTGTGCTTTCTCGACGACGACAAATCGGCTGGACTGCGGCCCCGAGACACACGGCGGCCTTACTCTAACGCGATCCTTCTCCTTTCTCGACGCGGCCGGCACTGTCCAGCAGCAGTTCGTCAGGGGCACGACGAACACTGTAAACGTGCAGAGAAGCGTGAACGGAACCAGGCAGCACCACGAGACCGCCACCAGCACGGTTAGCAGCTCCAGCGATCTGACCGTCAGCGGACTCGCGTCGGGAAGCACCCAGCGGACTGTTGACGCAAAAGCCGCGGGCACAGAAACGACGACGGGCACCAAGGACGGCGTGGCGTTTACCGCTACCCGCATTGCCGGAGACACTACAGCTGGTCTGGTGGTCCCGATCCAGGATGGACGCCCGACCTTCCCGACCGCCGGAACCCTCATTCGTGCCATGCAGGCTACGGTCACCAACGACGGCGAAGCTCCGTCGACTTCCGCTCGACGCGAAGTAGTGACGTTCGATGGATCGTCAACGGCGAAGGTCGTGATCACACAGGATGGGGTCACGAAGAATTGCACGAAGCCGCTACCCCACGGCCGCCTTAGCTGTCAGTAGGAAATCTTCGGGTTCGTTGGCGCACCCAGCGCGAACTCGCAGCTCACTCTCAGTCCGGCACTCGCCCTCGCACGGCGCCGGGCTGGGGGTGGGGCTTTTTCAGGAGCTTGGCCGCCAGCTAATCAGGCGACGCTCGAACCGCCCTCTGCCTTTGCGACAAGCTTGGCCTTCTCGCAAAGCATCCGCAGCTCTTCCTGGGTGGCGCTATCCCAGCCACCGGGGATCGGAATAAGCCGGCGCTTTTCGACGAGGGATTCGAAGGTGAGCCATCCCCGGCCGTAGCCTTCGCCGAGGGTAATTCTTCGTTGACTGACCGTGCGGCGATCGAGCCCGCTTCGACGCTCGACACCGGGCCACGGGAAGCGCTTCATATTGCGGCGATCCGAGGGGCTGCCTCTGCGCTCCATCTTCGTGGGTTGGGAATCCCACACCTGCCAATAAGCCCCGTTTCGATCGACAAAAGTTCGATATGCCATAGCGATCTATTACCTCACGCGGTTTAGTCCGCGATTCATCCTAACAGAGGTGCAGGAAGAATGCCACCACCGGGCGGATCAACGTCAAGCTAAATGTATGTTTCCCAACGAGTTATCTGCCGAAACTCGCCAGCGTCTCGCTCATGACGTCTATCATTGACTTGGCGGTCCAGCGGTCCTTCCCGTTGTATAGAAACGAGAAGGCGAGGACCTCGCCGTTGACGGCCGTGACGTAGCCTGCCAGTGCGATGACGTCATTGGTAGTGCCGGTCTTCGCGTGAAGGTTCCCCTCGGCTGGCGTGTTCCTCATCCGTCGCTTGAGGAGCTCGGAATTGCCGGCCACCGGCAGCGACGAGTGGAGCCAGGGCCCCCATGACGCGCGGTGCGCATAGCTGAGGAGCTGGACCTGGGATCGCGGGGTCACGCGGTCCAGCGTCGAAAGTCCACTGCCGTCAGCGAAGATCAGCCGACTGGTGTCGACGCCGACCTTTGTTGCAAAGAACTTGTCGAGCGTAGAGCTCGCGTTCTGGACGCTTCCGACCGCATTCCGCGTCAGGCCGCGCGCTGCATCTCTGAACAACAGCTCGGCGTAGTGATTGATGCTCTCGCGGTTCATCGCCGCGATCATTGTGGCCAGCGCTGGAGACGGGAGGCCGGCGACCTTCGTAGCGGTTGGAGGGGTCTTGCCGAGCTTGATTCCGCCGTCGACCTTCACGCCGCGCGAAATGAGCGCGTTCATGAAAGCACCCGTCGCAAAGCTTGGCGGATCTTCGACGATGTATACGTACTTGCGGGTGCCGGCGCGGGTGCCGATCGAGCCGTTTGCCTGGATCGTTCCATTGCCGAGCTTTCTGAAACTCAGTCGCGCTCCGCTGCCCGCCACCGTGCGGACGTTCGAGACCAGCGGAATCGCGCTGGTGGACGGCTCGAGCGCGACAGTCGCCGGCGATCCGGCTGCGCCCGGAGTGACAGCCACCGCGATCAGATTCTCGTTGAGGGAGAGAGCGGATACGCGCGCCGCGTATGAAGCCTGGAGGTAGCGAGTGAGCCAACCTTCAGGAATTTTCTGATCATCGAACCCGGTCGCGTCTCCAATGACACTTCCCGTGATGTGTTTGATTCCCTGCTGGGCGACGAGGTCCGCGAGTCGGTTCATCGGCGCCGAGGCGCCACCGGGCAGAAATTTTCCGGAGAGGGCGGGATCGCCGTCGCCTCGGATATAGAGATTCCCGTTGAGTGTTCCGTCGGGCCCGACCGCGCCATCGCGTAGCGCGTCTGTGCTGAAGTGATAGTTCGGCCCAAAGGTTTCGAATGCGATCGCGCTCGAAAAAAGCTTCATCGTCGAGGCGGGCATCATCTCCTCGCCCGCATTCAGCGCGTAAAGCGTGTCGCCGCGAGTGAGAGAAACCACCATCGCGCCCCACGTTCCGCCGCGGGTACGTCCAGTGAGGCCGGCCAGACTCGACGCGACGTCGGCCGAGCTCCTCGGCGCGCTGTAACGGACGACCGGCACGGCCGGGGCAGGCCGCTTCTTCGCCCGCCGCCGCGTGGTCGTGGTTCTCTTTTTTGTCTGTGCTTCGACGATTGTGGGAGTGGCGCCGCAAACCGTCAGCGCCACCAGAATGGCGATCTGGATTTTACGAGAGAACATCTATCCCTTTTTCAATTGCGATTTTGACTGCTTAACGGATTGCTCAGTGGCGAGAAAGGTGCCATCGCCCGCGCTCGAACGCCGTCGAACACGCGGACGGCCAGTCGCTAGGAATATACCCGTGAGCAGGGTATTTTCCCCCGAAGCAACCGGAATCCACCGCATCAGGAGTATGAATGGCTGAGCGGCAACACAATTTTCTGCGTGAAGGCGTGATTACGGGCTTTATCGGCGCCACCGCAATCGCCGTCTGGTTTTTGATCGTCGACGTGATCGGCGGGCATCCACTCTATACTCCGGATTTCCTGGGTCAGGGCTTGATAAGCGTGCTGGGAAAAACGTCGATGCCCGACACGATGTTCGCGCACGTTGCCGCTTACACCGTCTTTCACTACGCGGCCTTCACGCTCGTAGGAGTGCTCCTCACGGTCATCGTCCATCAAGCCGACCGCACTCCCGGGATTCTCGCCGGGCTGCTCGTGGCGCTGGTGATCATGACGATGGGCTTCTACATGATCGCCGCGGCGTTCGCGCATAGTGCCCTCGGCGGGCTCGCATGGGCGCAGATCTTCATCGCGAATCTGATCGCCGCGGGTTTGATGATTGGCTACTTGTGGCGCACGCATCCGCAGCTGAGTGGTCATCTCAGACATGCGCTCGAGGGTACCGACGACTAGGCCGTCGAAGGCTTCCAGTCCACTTGCGCGCCCGCGGTCGAGTCTTCGCCGCGGGCGTTCCATTTGAAGAACACGACGGTCATGATGACGACGAAGATCAGCCCGCCCGGAATCCACATGATGAGCGCGCCCAGGAGCTGATCCTCGATCGGCGAGAGCGGAAGGACGCGCGGTGCGGCGGCGTAAGCCGGATAAAGCACGTGATCGGACATCGCGATGTAGACGGCGATGATGGACATCGGGATGCTCATCAAGAAACTGTAGAGCATCTGTCCCGGGTAAGAGAGGCGGGGAAGCTCGGGCAGCTGGCTCAGGAGTGGCCACCACATGAGCACGGCTGAAACCATGAAGGTCAGATGCTCGACAATGTGGATGTTGTGGTGCGCCATCGCCGCGTTGTAAAGCGGCGGCAGGTGCCAGCCGGCGATGACGAGATTGAAGGTGGCGAACGCGATCGGCGCGCGGGTGAAGAACCGCGCGACCGGCTTGATGAAGCGATTCGCGAGGAGCGGCCGAAGCATCCAGCCAGGCACGCCTGCGAGCAGCAGCGGTGGAATGGCCAGCGTGAGGAGAAGGTGCTGGACCATGTGCGCGCTGAAAAGATAATCGTCGCTCAGGTCGTGAAGCGGGCCGTTGAGCGTGACGAACATCAGCAGCAGTCCCGACAAAAAGTAAATCTTCTGTCCCGGGGTAGGGTCGCGGTGGAAATGCTTCGCGCCCCACACGTAAATCG
>DASXYR010000512.1:0-3485 GCA_036502385.1 Gemmatimonadaceae bacterium | reverse complement strand
CGCCTTGCCACGCACATTGTAGTCCTCGTCCAAGAGCCCCTTCTCGAGCGCCGGCAGCAGCCGCCGCATCGAGTGAACGTCCTTATGGAGCCGAGCAAGATGGGAGATGCAGATCATCGCGGCCCCACGAATGATCGCATCGGAGTTCGAGCTAGCCACTGCAACGAGTTCTTCCGCGAAGGCGATCTCATCGAAGAGCGCTGCCGACACAAGGGCGGTAGCGTACGTCCCTGCGTCGCTTGCAAGTGCTTCGCGAATCGCATCGCGGGTCATCGGTCGCAATTCGACATATGTCAGTCGCTGCATTGCGGGGCGACCGTACCGACGTTGCTCAGCGTTGTCCCGCACCAAACGCCAAACACGCTGCCGAGGTCTAGGTCGGCGTAGCAGGCCAGCTTCGTCACGCTGCTGCGTTTCGGTGCACGTCCGTCAATGCAGCAGCGCCGCACTCACGCACTGACGCGCGAGAGCGGTAGGTATTTGTGTTTTCGAATTTCGATCAACCGATAGCGGGTCTCGCAATCGGAACGCCGGCAAACCGCGAAAGCCAATAGGTGCCAAGGGGGAACATCGCCCTCGCGCCACGCAGCCACTCGCTGCGCGCGAGACGGTAGGCGTACAGGAAGCTGCGATACGCAGCCAACGCGTCCATCCGAATGTCCCTCCTACCGGCGAATCTCGGTCGCAGATTGCGTCGCGGCTCGACGCCCTGGGGTGACCCGTTCCACTTCTGCTCGAGAATGGCTCGGCGTCCGAATAGTCGCCCACCTGTCTCGTTGCGTTCGGCTGCCTCCTGCTCCTCGATTGCCTTCACACCGGCAACCACTTCAGCGATCACCTCCGCGGCAGGGCCGAGCTCGGACGGAATCGACAGCTTCAGAGTGACCGACTCAGGCATCGGTCCCGGGTTCCGAAAGAAGTGACGAGGTCTCGTCGCGCGCAGCGCTCGTCCCGAGCGAAAGTTTGGATACGCGTTCACGCCCGGCCACTGATGCGCGCGTTCGACAAGCCGGTCCTTGACCGGATTGGCCGCGGCATAAGTCAGCTTGGCGATCACGGTGTCGCGATCGAGGAGCCGCGTAATGCATGGCTCTTCCGACGCCCAGAAATTTTCCCAACGGCCGCGTAGCGCATTCTGACTTCGCGCCATCAGCCGATGAAAGCACTCGGCGAATTCCGAACAGCGCCCGTGTCGATCGAAGATCACGGTGTGGTGATGGTTCGATTCGGCAACTGTCATCAACACGTCGACCTCGCAACGGAGCGCGGCCACCGCGAGGCAGTAGATGAACGCATTGTTGGTGGCGGCGTCAGGGCGCAGCAAGAGCAGTCGCTGCGTACAGCGCCGCGTGAGCATGTAGAACTGACCAGGAAGGACTTGCCGTGGCTTCGACATCGCGACGCACCCAAGCAAGCGGCGCGCCGTTCGTCGCGCAGCGAAATCGTTGGGATTTCATTCGCACGACGTCCGGCGTCCGCGCACCTTGTCCGTATGCCGTCGGACGTCGGACAGCCGCGCCCGAGAAAAATGCATCACTCTTCGCGCCCCTCCATTAACCCCGGTTCGGTCTCGGATCCTTGCTCTCGACTTGAGTCCCTCGACGACGGCAGGGGGCCGAGCGCCAGAAAAGCTTCCACTTCCGCGCGCACGGGCTCGCTCACTATTTCTCCATCGCTCGTGAACATCTCGACAATTTCGATCTCGCTGGGGCGATCGGGCGTCGATCGGCCGTGCTCGATCATGAACGTCCCATAGTCCTCAAAGGTCGTGCGGCCAACATCCGCAGGCGTCTGCCAGAGGGCTTCACATTCCGGACAAAAAATCGCGTCGAGTGACAGCATGACGAGACGAACGTGTCTCAGCCAGTCCTGACCGCAGCGCGGGCACGCAACTTTCTTAATGCTCATGGCTGGCTACCTGCACTCGCGATCGAAGATCAAGTCTTCGAACGTGACGTCCATCCGGCTGTTGCAACGAAACCGAACTACGCCGTTGTCTCGTTCCTCGATCAACATCCCGCCGTTGTTGATCCACGCGTGCTGGGTCCCGTGTACGCATTTCCGACAGTTCCAGAGTCTGATCTCGCGTACCGGGCCCTCGCATCGCACGGCAACTTCGGTTGGGGCCTATCAGTCCACAAGACAATATTCGCCGCGGCTGGAGTTAATGACATGCAGCCACGTTCTAGCCGCAGACTCCGCCCTAGCGCGAGGAAGGCCTCTGCGACGCGGCGAGTCTCGCGCCAGGCACTAAATGCATCGCGATGACAGACGCCGTGAGCGGCTGTAGTCACGGCGAATGCCGAGGCTCCCAAAGCTCGCCGACGTCGTCGAGGACTTGGAAAACCTCACCGGAGTAACCGTCAAACCGCCATACCTCCTGACCTAGATCTGCACCCTTTCGACGCAGGAATAGGAGATCGGATGCGCTGTCATGCGCAATCGCGATTCCATCCGGCGGGAATCCGATCCGGGTCATCGCCTCACGAGTGTGGTAGCGGATGTCCTGCGATGAGCGAGAGATCGTGCGCCGATCGGTCCTATCGAGGAACGGATATAGTTCCCAATACTCATCATCGATGTGCACGGCCCCGCCATTTCTTGCAGACATCCGGATCTTGAAGACTGCCGGGAACGTGACACCGAGCTCCTCTTCAGTCTCGCGGATCCTATTCATCGCGATCGGTAGAGGCATGACATCTCATCTCTATCATTGATTTCTCCTGCGCACGCGCTCCTCGAGCTTGTTCAGGTCCACTCCCTGCAAACGCGAGTTCGAGTAGTCAAACCCTTCTCGAGCAGGCGTTGTGCGCCCGTGCGCCTGGACGTAGCCCGGAGGCGTGCGGGTATCTGTGGCGCGGCCACTATCTACGCGGTCGCGTTCTTGCTTAAGCCACCCTCTGACGTGCGCAGGTTGCTTCTTATCAAACTCGTATTCGCGAAGCTTTTCCTCCCGCATTTCACGGCCCTGCTGTTGTCCGACAGACTTGCCGCCGCTTGGCGCCTTGATCGTTAGGCCATCGGGAGCTTTGGGAGCGGAAGGTCCTGGGATACTCGACGGATTCGCGGCCGCTGCCATAAGGCCAGCCATGGGATCATCCGCGGTCTGGGCGCGTTTCCCGCCGATATAGTGGTCCGCTGCATCCCAGATCTGATTCGCCTTTTCGAACCCTGGAAGATAGTTGAGAGGTCCGTATCCATCGGCAAGGCCTGGCTCCCCGCGTGAATTTCCGATTTCCAGACGAGCCTGGACATTGCAAGCATCTTGAACGTCCTGCACGCTGCTGCCGAGCTCGTTCAGAACTTCTTGAGCGACTTGGTACGCTGCGATTTCTAGCTTTTCGTCATCGGAGACTTCGGGTTTCAGCCCTTCAATGATCGTTCGCCCATCTGGGTCTCTGTACCGGAGCGGGTTTTGCCCTGCATATGCTGCAGGCGACATAACGAACGATCGGCCGATCGCGGAGCCCGGATTGAAACGAAGG
>DASXYR010000511.1:0-6663 GCA_036502385.1 Gemmatimonadaceae bacterium | reverse complement strand
GTCCTCGGGTGCGCTGAGCAGCGACCGCGATGTGGACCGCCTTCTCAAGGGGATATCGCGCGGTGAGTGCGCGGGAGCACCGAGAATTCTCGAGAACGCGTATGCGCGCGCCGTGGAAGATGAGGGAGCGGCAGCATCGGGGCTTCGCGAGACGATCGAGCTGCATCCCGCGTGGACATGGCTGTCGGACGTCAGAGGAATAGGACATCTGCTTGCCGCGCGGCTGTTGTCGCGCCTCGACATCGCCCGCGCGAATACCCCATCGGCGTTCTGGGCGTACTGCGGTCTCGGAACGATCCCGGGCGTCGCGTACCAGTGCTCGAAGTGCGGACTCGAGGTCGCCTATCCCGTCGGTTACAAAGTCGGAGAGACTCACTACGCGAGAGCGGCGTCGCGCGCGTGCTCGGGCAAACTTCTGGCAATCACTCCCGCTAACGAGATTCGGGTGGCGCCGCGCAAGAGTGCACTCGGCGGACGGGCGAGCTACGACGCGCACGCGCGCAAGTCGTGCTACCTGATCGGGGTTTCCATTCTGCGCTCCGGCGGCGACTATCGGTCCTTCTATGATTCGGAACGCGCGAGGCTTGCGTCATCGCGTGGCGGGTGGACCGCCAAGCGCTGCCATCTGTCCGCGCTCCGCAGAATGGAGAAAGCATTTCTTCGGGATCTCTGGATCGCGTGGCGGCGCGCCGTCAATCTCCCAGTGGTCTCCCCCTACTTCCCGCGCATCGAATAATCCCATCGCTTGCAGTGAGCCGCGCTAGCCGAAGCCTATGTCTATAAGTCACCCAATCAACCCGAGCGTTATTCGGTTAGCGCGGCCGCGCAAGCGATGGTTCAAGAGCGATCCTGAGTTTCAGGACGCAGCGAGCTCAACCCACCCTCCCAAATTCTCCATGTCTAGCTTCAAGATTCTTTCAATCGCGGCAGGAGCGATTGCCGCGGCATCGAGCGCGATGCGCGCTCAGGTCACTACGACCGCAACAGCACCGCAGACCGCCGCGCAATCTTCGACCACGCTGGCCCGAGCGCCGATCCCCTGCGCCAACGCTCCGGAACGACATCGCTTCGACTTCTGGATTGGCGAATGGGATGTCACGACGAGCGCGAAGGGGGACGGATCGAAGGGTGGGAACAGTGTCATTCAATCGGTAAGCGGAGGCTGCGCTCTGCTCGAGAACTGGACGAGTATCAAGGGCGGCCAAGGCAAGAGTCTCAACGCCTACAATCCGCTCGTCCACGAGTGGCAGCAATACTGGATCGGTCAGGACGGCAATGTGACGGAGTTCCGAACGAGCCACTTCGACGGGACCAATCTTTCATTCCTGACCGACGACGGGCCGGGACCAAATCTGATCGGACGGCTAACGTTCACTCCGATCGCGAACGATCTCGTGCGACAGCACTACGAGGCGTCGGGCGACAGCGGGAAAACCTGGAAGACGGTCTACGATCTATACTATCACCGCAAGCGCGAGTAATCCGATGGCACCAGCGGGAACGCCCGAGCGGCAGTTCAGCTCAGGCGGCTCAAACAATTATCGCTGGAAACGGTAGCCGGCTTTCCTGACCGTGATCAGGTGACGTGGCTGCGCGGGATCGGATTCGAGCTTGTTGCGCAACCGGGCGACGTGCTGATCCACAGTTCGTGACGTGACGCCAAGACTGTAGCGCCAAACCTGCTGCATCAGCGTCTCGCGGGAAACTATGTCGCCGCCCGAGTCGATCAGATACGCAAGGAAGTCGAACTCCATCGGGCTGAGCTCGATCGGGTTCCCCGCGCGCACCACTGTCCGCGTGCGCAAGTCGACAACGACATCGGAGAATCGCTGCTGCGATGCTCGCGGCGCACCGTCCACCGTTGTCCTTCCAGCAGGTGAGATGCGGCGGATTATCGCTTCCACTCTGGCGAGAAATTCCAGAACGCCGACTGGCTTCACGACGTAGTCGTCGGCGCCGATGCGGAATCCCTGGACCTTGTCCACTTCCTGGTCGCGAGCGGACAGAATCAGGACCGCCGCCGTGCCGCCGCGGGCGCGATAGCGGCGCAGAACCTCGAAGCCATTCGTGCCCGGGAGCATCAGGTCGAGCACGATGAGATCGGGATCGTGCTGTTCCAGCCAGCGGAGCCCGTCATCGCCGTCGATTACGCAATCGACCTTGTAGCCCTCCACCTCGAGACTCGTTCGGAGGCCGAGCGCGAGGGTCTCGTTGTCCTCGAGGATCAGGATCGAGCGCGGCGGGGAAGTTTCTCCCACACCGGCGGGCTGCCATGCGTGCGTCATGTCGCTGCTCCATTTTGGGCGGCAAGCATCTCCAGCGTAAATCGGGTGCCGCCCGTTGGTGTATCGGAAAGTCCGACGTGCGCGCCCATCGCGGTCGCGAGATCGCGCACGATCGCGAGACCAAGTCCAGCGCCGCCCGTGCTGTCGTCGACGGTGCCCCCGAGCCGCACGAATGGCTTCCACACCTTTTCCCGGTTTGCCGGCGGTATGCCGGGCCCGGAGTCGTCCACCCACAGCCGGACGAGCTTTCCTTCGTTGCGCGCGCCGATGGCGATGGTCTGGCCCGTCGGACCGTACTTCGCGGCGTTGTCGAGTACGTTGATGAGAATCTGACGCAACGCGCCGGGGTCGCCGCGGGCGACGGTGTGCTCTGGAATGCTCACCTCGATCGTCATTTTGCGGGCCTGCGCCAGTGGTAAGAAGAAATCCGCCGCCGTTCGCGCGACTTTCGCGACGTCCACGGGCGCCGACTGCACCTGAGCGCCGGGCCTGGCGGCCGCCAGTACGGAGTTGGACAGCGCGATCAGCCGGTGCGTTTCAGTCTCGATGATCTCGAGGGAGCGCTCTTTCTCCGCCTCGGTCCTGGTGCGGCCGAGTCGAAGGAGCTGGACGAACATGAGGATCTGCTGGAGGGGGGTGCGGAGCTCGTGGGAGACGTTCGCCAGGAATCTCTCGCGCGAGCGAACGAGGTGGATCTCACTCCGAAGCGACGCGAAGCCGGCGATCGCGAGAATGATGCTTCCCGCGAGCAGGAGCAGCGATGCGGGAACACGGGATTCGGGGATTCCTCCCACGACGAGATAGCGCGCGACGTTCGGGCGAATCGCGACCCAGATGACCGTGCCGCCGATGTATCCCAGTGGAGTCACGCCGTAGAAATCCGATGAAGGGCCGTTCCTGGGCGCCTGATAGATCTTCCGGTCCTGCATATCCGTGATCGTGAGAGTGAGCAGCGATTCGGCCGGCATTCCCATCGGCCATTTCCCCTTCATCGTTCCATCGTAGCGCACGCTGTCGGGCCGCGCCGAGGCTGCCTGCTCGACATATCCCGGGACCATCGCCGGAAGAACGCGGACGACTTGATACATTTGCGAATAGTCCATCGTGTCGCGCACCCCATAACACGAACGGTAGCCGTAGACCGCGAGCAGCTTGTCCGCTGAATCGTACGCGGGGGCGTAGGCGACGGTTTCTCTGCCCTCGAGTCCGTCCACGAAGAGGTACCCGAAGCGCGCGCCTCTCACCCCTCTCAGGTTGGCAAGCTTTGGGAGTGAATCGCGAATGATGGTTTCGATGGAGGGCGCGGGGCGGCCACCCGCATACGTGATCGCCTTCGAAGGCAGCATCACCCGGAATCTGTAGATCGGCCACTGCGCGGGCGGCCCGCATCGCTCGGTGGTGTCCGGCGTCGCCGCAAGCGCCGTCACCGGCGGAAGCGCGCTCGCGATCCAGGGCTCACTCGGGTGAACCGCAAGATATGCCTGGAATAGCGCACGATCGCGCGCGAAGAGATAGGCACGCGAGGTGTAGATGTAGCTTGCGAACTTCGCGAAGTCGCGGACCGTCCGCTCGGCAGCCGCCTTCCGCTCCTGGGCGTTGTGCATCGATTCCCGCACTGCCAGCGCGGAAACGAAGACAATGCCGAGGAGCGCGCCACCAAGCAGCAGGGGCCGGGCTCCGTATGCTCGCATATCACTTTTGATAGACATCGTATTGACGGGTGTACCCGCGAATACAATACGCCACCCGACCGGATTCTGCTCTGCACGCGGTGTATGCGAATTGTAAAAGTCTCCCCCTTTCGCTCCGCGCCCGCTCACAACGGCGTTAACACGTTTACGAAATGTCACGCGGCGAGGCCGGCCGGGGCCCCGCTAGCCACGCCGGACAAATTGTATACAAACACACTACAAAACCGTAACAGCTTAGGCACTCCAGAGATCTTTCACGCCCAACCGCCCGCTCTCACATTGCGATCACCACACTATCAGGAGAGTCGGACGGTATGCGAAAACTTTTCTTGTCAGCGTTCGTCGCATGCGCGTTGACGGCGTCGACAGCGTTCGCCCAGAGCGGAACGACTGTCACAGGCCGCGTTACGAGCGATGCGGGCGCGCCCCTCGGGGGCGCGAGCGTGTTCATCTCCGGGATGAATATCGGGACCCAGACCAACGACGACGGCACATATAGCTTCGTCGTTCCGGCCAACAGGGCGACGGGCGCGGCGGCGACGCTGACCGCGCGCGTCATCGGCTACACGGCACGGTCCGTTCCGATCACTCTTACTCCCGGCAGTACCGTCAATCAGGCGTTCAGCCTGACGGTCAATCCATTTCACCTCGGCGAGGTAGTCGTCACGGGCGCCGGAACTTCGACGACCCGCGAAAGACTGAGCGTCACCATCAACTCGGTCGACAGCTCGACGATCAAGCGTGCATCGGAGCCGCAGAACATCATCTCGGCGCTTGCGGGCAAGGCGCCGAACGTCGTCGTGCGGACGCAGTCGGGAGAGCCTGGAGCGGGAGCGTCCGTCCAGATTCGCGGAAGCGCGTCTCTCACGGGCACCAACCAGCCCCTCTTCGTCGTCGACGGCCAGCCGATCGACAACCAGACCGTCTCGACGGCTTTCCTCGCCGTCAATGGTGGCTCGCTCGGCGATCGTCAGGGCGGCATCGCCACACCGAACCGCGCGGCGGACATAAATCCGTCGGATATCGAGAACATTCAGATCCTCAAAGGATCCGCTGCGTCGGCGATCTACGGCGCGCGCGCTTCGAACGGCGTCATCCTGATCACTACCAAGCACGGCCACACCGGTCCGACGCGCACCAGCCTCTCGTCGACCGTGAACTTCGACAAGGCGCGGCTCGTCGATTTCCTCCAGCACGACTACGCGCAGGGCTCGCTCGTGGCGGGCGTTCCGAACTCGCCGGTGACTTGCGGCGATACGCCGGACTGCGCTCCGCGCGCCGGCAGAACGTCGTGGGGTGCCGCGCTCCCTGCGGGCACACCGACCTACGATCACATCGACGAGCTGTTTCGGACGGGCACCACCGCTGACAACAACATCCAGGTCTCCGGCGGAAACGATCGCACCAGCTTCTTCTCGTCGGTTGGGCTCACCAATCAGATCGGCGTCGCGAAAGGACCGAACAACAAGTACAACCGGGCCAGCTTCCGGCTGAAGGCCACGCAGGAGGTCGGCAGCAAGATCACGCTGGGCGGCAACTTCAACTATGTCGATGCGCGCGGAAATTTCGTGCAGCACGGCAACGACGTTTCGGGCCTCCTGCTCGGCGCGCTTCGCACGCCTCCCGGATTCAACAACGAGAACTTTCTCACGGATCGCGGACTCCAGCGTACGTACAGATTCCCGAATCCGACGAGCGTGGAAGCGTTCGGCTGCTGCGCGTACTACGACAATCCTTTCTTCGTTCTGAACAGCGCCGGCAATCGCAGCGAGCTGGGACGGACGATCTCCAACTTCAACGTCGACTGGCGGCCACTTACCTGGCTCACGGTAAAGGAGACGCTGGGCGGAGACTACTACAGTGACTCCCGTCTGCAGGCATTGCCGCTCACGTCGGCCAACGACGCCGCGGGCAGCGTGATCCGCGCCGAGCAGACGAACCTTGTCATCGATCACAACCTGATCGCTTCCGCGACGGGCTCGCGCGGGGAGAATCTGAGCGGAACGCTCACGATCGGGCAGAATCTCAATTCACGGCGCTATCGATCGCTGTCGTCGCAGGGCGAGGGTCTCATCGCACCTGTGCCGCTCGCGATCGAGAACACCGTGTCGCAGACCGGACTCGAGAACAAGTCGCTCCGCCACATCGAGAGCTACTTCGGACAGGGCGAGCTGAATCTGTTCAATCAGGTCTACCTGAACGCCGGCGTGCGCAACGATGGATTCTCCACCTTCGGCGCTTCGCAGCGCCGTCACAACTTCTACAAAGCCTCGGCTGCGTGGACCGTGTCGAATCTGCTTAATGGCGGAGACCAGACCGGGCTTCTCAGCTTTGCAAAGCTCCGTGCCGCTTACGGAGAGACCGGCCGCGAGCCGGACGTCTACGCCGCGCTCAATGCGTTGAGCACGATCACGCAGTTCGGCTCCGGATACGGAGACGCGCTCAAGAGCTCAGTGGGTGGAGTGCCGGGAATAACCAGTAGTACACGGGTGGGTAACCCGGCGCTTCGCCCCGAGCTACAGCGCGAGGTCGAGTTCGGTGGCGACTTCGGCTTCCTCAATCAGAAAGTCGATCTCTCGCTCGTCGGCTACAACAAGCGATCGACGGACGTCATTCTGCCGATAACCGTGAATGCGGGGGCTACAGGATTCCTCAGCGCATTCAAGAACGCCGGTGCGCTCTCTAAC
>DASXYR010000510.1:0-3637 GCA_036502385.1 Gemmatimonadaceae bacterium | reverse complement strand
TGGAGTGACGCTGGGAATTTTCCTGGAAGGCGGCCTGAGCCGAGACGGCCGGCTCGGCAAAGCCAAGATAGGCTTGCTCGATTATCTGATCGGCGTCGCGCGCGATTCTACAATGCGGCCGCGACTGTACGTCGTGCCGGTTGCGATAAACTACGATCGCGTTCTGGAGGATCGCTCGCTGCTGCGCGAGCTCGACGCGCGTGAAGGTCGAACCCGGCCGCCTCGTTACGTCCAGCTCGGCGAGGTTCTTCGCTATGCGGGGTGGAATCTGGCGCGGCTGCTCGCCCGGAGGTGGAAGCGCTACGGTCGCGCAGCGGTCGTGATAGGCGAGCCCATCCCTCTTTCACCATGGCTCGAGGCGCAGGACGATGAGACGGGAGGTTTGTTCGCGCTGGCACGGCCCGATCGTCTGCAGCGGGTTCAGGTGCTCGCCGATTCAGTGCTCGATCGAATCGCGTCGATCATTCCAGTCACGCCGGTCACGCTCGCGTGCGCGGCGCTGCAGACATTCGAGGGAGATTTCGTCACGCATGCGCATCTCCTTTCCCGAATGGAGGATCTGCGCGACGTCCTGCACGAGCTGAATGCGCGCGTAATCCATCGTGAAGGAGCCATCCAGGAAGTCTTCGACCGCGCATGGCGGATGCTGAAGATGCGGAGAATCCTCGTTCGCTCGGGAAGCGGCTACGCGATTCTACCAGGCAACCGGCCGTTGGTGAGCTACTACGCCAACAGCATAGCGCATCTGCTGGGGCCGTTCACGGCGGCAATCCGGGAGCACGAGGCAATCCAGCCATTTTCGGCCGAGATGAACGCGCTTTCGAGTCGAAGGTAAGCGTCCGCAGGAGAGACCAGCGTAACCGCTTCCTGCTTCGCGCTTCCTACTTCGCGCCTCCCGCCCCCCGCCTCCCGCTTACAACTATCTCCGACTTCGCGTTGTCATATACGCGAAACCCCTGCGACGAAGCTCAGCCGTGAAGAATTGGACCATCACGTCGATAACCGTGTCAGTCACCGGACGAAAGAATGCATTCGGCTGTCAAACCCACTTGTGCCTGGTCCACTGGCTATAGTTCGAAAATGTGCCCCCCGGAACATCACCATGCGCATCGACGCGTTGAATCGCGTCGCACATCGACCGTCCAGGAGAAACGGTCACGCTGTGCAGTCCCGATCGCACATGAAGGCTCGCTCCTTTCGAGAGCGAGGAATTGCCCGCGATTGCGGGTTCACCCCATGGAGGGAGAAATATGTTGGCTTCTTTTCAGTCGAGAGCTCGGCCGGTTTCCGGTTCCCACCCACCCAATTCAAAGAGCAGCATAGCGAAACACGTCGTTAGAAATTGCATTGGCGCACTTGCAGTACTGGTGTGCGCGGCTTCCACGGCCAGAGCACAGGCCGGCACGACCATCTCCGGCACGGTCACGAACGAGCAGGGCGTACCACTTCCCGGTGCGACCGTTCTCATTCAGGGCACGACGACCGGAGCGCACACCGATGACGCTGGGCGCTACACGATCATAGTTCCGGCTTCGTCGGCGAATGGACAGACCGTGAATCTCATCGGCCGCGTGATCGGCTATGCGGCGCGCACTGTGCCGATCGTCCTCACGGCGGGCGGAAACATCAGCCAGGACTTCGCGCTTGTCGTGAATCCTCTCAACCTCGACGTTGTCGTCGTGACCGGCGCCGGAACATCGACGACCCGCGAACGACTGACGACGACGATCAACACCGTCGACAGCAGCGCGATCAATCGCGCGGCGAATCCACAGAACATCGTCTCCGCGCTGGCAGCGCAGGCGCCGAACGTGGAAGTTCGCACGCAGTCCGGCGAGCCGGGCGCTTCTGCGTCGATCAAGATTCGCGGCGCGTCCAGCCTGTCTGGCACCAATCAGCCGCTCTTCGTCGTTGACGGGCAACCGATCGACAACCAGACGTTCTCGACGCAGAGCATCGCGAATGGATCGGGAACCGCTTCCGGCGGAGATGCGAGCACGGTTGCACCGAACCGCGCTTCCGACATCAACCCTGCAGACATCGAGTCGATCCAGATTCTGAAGAGCGCGGCGGCTGCCGCGATTTACGGAGCTCGCGCCGCGAACGGCGTCGTCCTCATCACGACGAAGTCGGGGACACCGGGGTCGACCAAGTACACGCTCTCGTCGACGGAGACGTTCGACAACGTCCACTCGCCAGACCTCCTGCAGCACGAGTTCGTGCAGGGAACCGGTGGAGTCGCCGCGACGTGCGGAGGACCCGATTGCAGTGTCAATCGCTTGTCATGGGGCCCAACGGCCCCGGCTGGTACGCCGCTGTTCGATCACTCCAACGAGCTGTTCGACACTGGCATCACCGCCGACAACAATCTGCAGGTGTCCGGTGGAAATGAACGCACGACGTTTTACGCGTCGGGCGGATTGCTCGCACAAAACGGTTACCTGAAGGGACCGAACAACAAGTACAATCGCGCCACGGTCCGCCTGAAGGGCACCCAGCAGATCAACTCCAAGCTCAAGATCGGCGGCAATCTCAGCTACATCGACACGCGCGGAAAATTCGTCCAGAAGGGATCCAACCTTTCCGGCGTAATGCTTGGCGCGCTTCGTACACCGCCGAATTTCGACAATACCGATACTTACCTGCCAAATGGTCTGCAGCGCGCGTATCGATTTCCGAACGCGACGAGCCTTGCCTCGATCGAGAACGCCGTCTACTACGACAACCCGTTTTTCGTGCTCGACAACCCGGGTAATCGCAGCGAGCTGGGACGTTCCGTCTCGAATCTGAACATCGCTTACACGCCGTTCGACTGGCTCAACATCAGCGAGACGTTGGGCGCTGACTACTACAACGATTGGCGGCTCGAATCGCTGCCCTTGACGTCAGGAAACGACGTCGTCGGCAACGTCACGCGCAACGACATCAACAACCTCGAGATCGATCACAACCTGATCGCGACGGCAAAGCACACGTTCGGCACGAACACCGACCTGACATTTACCGTCGGCCAGAACCTGAACTCGCGCCGCCTGCGGCAGACGTATGCCTTCGGCGAGCAGCTCATCGCGCCGACGCCTTACAACATCCAGAACACCATCACTCCATCCGTGACGGAGTTCCGTGCGCTGCGCCACATCGAAGCGTACTTTGGCCAGGCCGAGCTCAGCCTGTTCGATCAGCTGGTTCTCAACCTTGGATTGCGCAACGACGGGTTCTCGACGTTCGGAAGCGCGCACCCGCGGGCCAACTACCCGAAGGCGAGCGCTGCCTGGACGTTCAGCAATCTGATCAACGACAGAGATCGCACCGGTCTCTTCTCGTACGGTAAGTTTCACGTTGCGTACGGTGAAACAGGTAAGGAGCCGCCCGCATACGCGGCGATCACTGCGCTGTCATCCACCAACGTGTTTGGACTCGGTGGGTTCGGCGATGTCCTCAAGTCGGGCATCAATGGTCAGGGAGCGCTCTCGACGAGCCTGAGTCAGGGAAATCCGGACCTGCTCCCCGAGCGGAATAAAGAAACGGAGCTCGGAATCGACCTGGCGTTCCTGAACAGCAAGATCGATTTGTCGGCCACGACGTACAACAAGAAGGGCTCGGACATCATCCTGAGCGCGCCTGTCAACGCGTCACA
>DASXYR010000509.1:0-2915 GCA_036502385.1 Gemmatimonadaceae bacterium | reverse complement strand
TGTTGCGAGCCGTCACCGAATCCTTGAACACGACGATGCGCGCGATCGGAAGAATTCCGTGCGCACGAATCGAATCGACGACCTCCGCCAGATGCGTAGCCTTCACCTGGGTGCCGGCATTCTTCTTCACCATCGGATCGGTGGAGTTGAAATTCAGGCCGAACTCGTCCTTTACGTCGATCACGAACGCGTTGATCTCGGTCGAATCGGCGATTGCGATCAGGTGCTTCATGCGCCGAGGATTGGCGCCGAATCGATAGACGTAAAGTCCGCGCACAGGAAGTGTTCCCTTGATGAGCGAATCGAGCACCGGCGGTGTCGGGTGCTTGCTGAGCGTCTTCGCGGCGACGGCGCCGGCGACAACCGTGTCGGTATCAGGACGGGCAATCGACGCGCGTGGCGCTGGTCGTGATGCGCTCGTCAGGCGCGGCTCTGCAAATCGTGTTGATGCCGATGCGGAGTAGGCGCCGAGACAGGCGACGACTGCCGCCGCCACGAACGCGATGGAAGTGGGCTTCTTCAAGGACATTCTTGTTGTAGAGTGGGAAGACGGACGCTGGAATCTAACGGTAGAGAGGAAATCGTCCTATCTGAATCGGTATATTTCGCTCCAAATGCGATACCCCACTGTCCTCTCGCTGGTCCTGGTCGGCGCCTGTACGCTGCCACCCCCGACGCCGCCTATGGCAGAGTTTCTGGTGTCCGCCGGTGATCAGACCTACTGGGTGAGGAGCGACATCGGAGGAGTCAGGATTCGGGGCTCACCGCTCATCCTCGCGCGGACTGGCGGCCGCTACTACGAGATATTCGTCAGTGAGATCGATCGGTCGTTCCCGAGGGCGCTGTTCAGCGGCGAGCGGGTTTTCCGCAGGGCGCTTGCGACCGGGGACTCGACGCTCATTTTCGACGATACGACGATCGTGAGGCTCTCGACCGAGTATCACCGGCAGCATCCGCGGGCGCCGCTCCTGGGGCCGGACGACGATCCGGATGACGACATCGACATCAGCGCCGTCGGCGAGACGGACATCCTGAACGTCCTCGGCCCCTACGTCGCGTTGGAGCACCGCGTGTCTATCGAGCGCGCCGACGATCACAGCCAGGACGATACGACCCGCTCGGTGGTCGATCTACGCAACGGTCGATCGGTCGAATTCGATCACATGTTGCGTGACACCACCGTTCAGGAGGCCGCCGGCGAGGGCGGCATGGTCAATCGCAGGTGGCGGCACGAGGGCTACGACGTCGTGTCGCACTACGACTCGATCCACAAGGCGAACACTCTCGCGCTCCGCGACCGGCGCGGACGCGAGTGGAGGCTCGGTCTCATCGCCTCGAGCTACGTCCAGATATTCTGGCTCGACAAGCCGAAGCTGGATGAGGAAACTCGACACGCTCTGGCGCGGGCGTTCAACGACGCGACGGCGTACGGCGAAAGGATACAGCAGGTATCGCACAAGCGTCGCGCCAAAACCAACCACGTTTCTTCGGGACATCAGACGTGAGCAAGCGAAAATCCACCGAATCGAGCTCCTCGCGAGGTCCAGCGCGCACGGTGCGCGAGACGCAGCATGACACGGCGCAGCTGATGATGCCCCAGCACGCGAACGTGCTGGGGCACGTATTCGGAGGCGTCGTGCTGTCGATGATGGATACTACCGCGGCGGTGTCGGCGATTCGGCACGCGCGGCTCACGTGCGTGACGGTGTCAGTCGATCGCGTGGATTTCCGGGAGCCGATCTACGTCGGCGATCTGCTCACAATGAAGTCGAGCGTGAACTTCGTTGGCAGGACATCGATGGAGATTGGGATACGCGTCGAGGCGGAAAATCTGCTGACGGGAGTCATGCGCCACACGAACTCGTGTTACATGACTTTCGTCGCTGTCGATCGCGATGGGAGGCCGGTGCCGGTTCCCCCGCTCAAGCCCGAGACTCCGGAGGAGATTCGCCGCCACGAGGCAGCGCGTGAGAGGCGCGAGAGCCGGCTCAGGGAGCGCGTCGCGGAGGAGGCGCGGCTCAGGAAGCGCGACTGACGATGGTGAGCGGGTTCGAGACGAGCATCGATCGCCGAAAGAGCAGCGCGAGCTTTTCGTCCGTCATTGACTGCATGACCTTCTCGGCCGACACGCGTGAAGTCACGCTGCGCGATTCCGGGCCGGTCCAGATGTCCCAGGCGTAGCGATCGAGCCGGGCGGTTTTACCGCCGGGATGGTGGAACACGATCATCGAGCTGCTCGCGCCGGGAACCTGCACCTCGACTCCCCAGTTGGTCCCGTCGGAAGTGCGAAACGGTCTGATCTGCCTTGCCATTTAGTCCTTAGTGTGATGACAGCACGAGGGGATGCAGGCGCTGACGTCCGATAAATCCGGCGTCGACTTCGTGCCAGTACCCGACGCTCGGCTCGCCGAGCTTCCAGCAGAAAAAGACATCGCGCCCGTCGATCTCGCCGGGAAAATCCACGAGCCCGGTTCCCATACCTTTGCAAATGACGCCGAGCGCGGCGAGCTCGGCAATATAACCTTCGATGTCCTTCGCGAGCCGCTGCGCTTCGATCTGAAGCAGTTCGGCGATCGCGTCGGGACGCTCCGGACTGGCGCCAACGGTCGCGAGCTCGAATTCGCGAACCTTGTCCTCCCACATGCCATGTTCGCGCACGAGATCTTCTACGATCCTGCTGACCAGGGGCAGCGTGCGATTCGCTTCTTCAACCGTGAACTTCTTTTCCATGCTCTTACTCTCGTTGATTGTTGGGCCCGCGGTCAAGGGCTTGTTGCTTTTGAAATCTTCGCGCAGGTCAGTCGGAGGAGATCCTGCTTCGGCGACTAGCTCGCTTAAACGCATCGAGCCTCTGTCAGCCCACTCGCGGCTTGCGCTCGCGAGCGGGCACCCAGCCAGAGTCTCTTGCTACGCGA
>DASXYR010000508.1:0-7929 GCA_036502385.1 Gemmatimonadaceae bacterium | reverse complement strand
GCTCGCTTGGTCGGAGCCCCTAACGACGCTCACTCGCTCCGCTCGGTCGCGGGTCTCCTCCTCGCGCTCGCTTTGGAAAGCGGCTACGAGAACCCCCCACCCGACTCCCCACTGGGTTCAGCGGCTGGCGAGGATCCCTGGTGCCTCCGCGCGAGCGGGCCGAGCGCAGCTCGGCATTCCCGTGTGTGTGTGTGGTGCGCGAGAACATTGCGATTTGCGCGCGGACCATGCGGCGCTTCGCGCCGCTGTAGTTGCGATACTCTATCGGGAGGTGAGGGTGTCCTCGCAGGCAAAATTCAGCGAGCGACCAGGAGACCCGCGACCGAGCGGAGCGAGAGAGCGTCGTTAGGGGCTCCGAGCAAGCGAGCGTAGCGGCGAAGAGAACCTCCCTCCCGACGCACCGGCAAAGAAATCAGACTGCCAGACTAGGCGCCACAGGCGTCAACCGCGTTGCAGAGACAGGCGCGTCGACGGCGTTCGCGGCTGCGTACCGCGCGAGAACGGTGCGATGAATGTCGCGCGCGTCCTCGAGACTTTCTCCCGCCAGGCCCAGCCTCGACGGTGAGATGATGAACGGGTACACCTGATCTCCGCCGGCCGAGCCGTGGGCACCCACCTGGTCGTCGAACGAGATGATGTCGTAGCCATCGTACTCGCCGAACAGAACGCAATCGCCCGCGTTGGGCTGCTTCACCAGCGACTCCACCGCGCGCAGCACATATGGCTCTGTCCCGAAGATCTCCAATGGATTCTCCCCGGTGATGTTCTTCACTTGACCGTCGCGCAATGTCGCGCGGCCGCGCCTGCTCGCGAGCGCCACGCCATCCTGCGAAACCGTCGCTACGAGTCCGATCCCTGGATGCGCGATGAGGCGCTCGTACAGCCTCGACCAATGCGGATGCGCGATGATCTGATCTTGGCTGAGCCGCTGCTCGGTCGCCGCGAAATACACCAGCGCGAGACACGAGCTGTACGTGACTACCACGTCGTGCGTTCTGTCCACGCGATACTTCTCGGGAAAGATGATCTCCCGCAGTCCGTAACGACTCCTCAGCCAGTCGCGGAATCTGCGGATTCCCTTTCGCGCGCCGAAGGACTGTGGCGTGAGCTGGGCCACCGCTTCTACGACTTCGGGGCCGATGTCGGAGTACTCCGTGTCTTCCGCGTAGCTGGCGAGCGCGCGCGGAGCGGGTGTGTCGAGCGGCGGAGTTTCATCGAGTATCCCCTGAACCGTAGCGCCGAGCGACTCCCCATACTTCACGCGATAGCTGAGCGCGGGTGTCATGCCGTGATCCGACAAAATGACCAGATCGTAGCCTCGGCCGCCCGCGAGCTGCGCCATGCGCCAGATCTCGCTGATCCGTGCGTCGGTCCGTCGCAAATCGGCGAGGGCCTGTTTGCTCGACGGTCCGAAATGGTGCGCCAGCTCGTCGTATTGCATGAACGTGCTGTAGATGACCGGCACCCCGAGATAGACGTCGAGCAGGATGGCCATCGTCTGGAGCTCGCGGACGACGACGTTGCTGAGGATGCGGATGAAAGGGAAAATTCCTTCCGAGTGAGTTACTCGTCCCGCCAGCTCGCCGCGCGCGCGCTCCCATTCTTCGAGCAGCCACTCGAACGCGCCCTGAAGTACCATGCGGACCATGCGTATCGGATGCAGCAGCATGAGCAAGCCCATCCGCGTTCCGCCGAGGCGGCGATAGACGGACATCTTCTCGCGCGTCGCCACTGTGAACGCGACGGTCTGCGCGTCACCATCGAGAAGGTTCACGTAGCTCGACCCGCCGGCAAGAGCGCCGGGCGAATGAATCCTGTCCCGGATGTACTGCACGCCGTGGGGCGCGTTGCACGTGATCACCTTGCGCGCCGTCTTGTCATAGAACCGGAACGCCGGGATGCCGGCATTCTCGCCGTGAAACATCCCCGCCTGACAGTACGGCGTCGCCGACGGCAGCCCGCAGAACCAGCGCCGCAGATCGAAACCTTCGCGCATGAGCCGGGCGATCGTTGGGCAGAGTTCCAGCTCGAGCGCGCGACGCAGATCCGAGTACGCGAGGGCATCGATCTGCAGCATGATCAGCCCGCGCTGTGGCGGTCGCGGACGCTTTTCTCGCGCGAAGGGGCGGTACTTCGTGCTGTAGTACCAGCGGAGGAACGGTCCTGCGCGTGGTCGCGCGCGCCGTTCCGTTATGCCAGACGGCGCTCGATTTGGCGTAGGAGTTCGCCGATTGGAAGTGGCTTGACCAGAACGTCCGCGCATCCGGCATCGAGACACGCTTGCCGCGTCTTGGAGTCGTCGTGCCCTGTCATGGCCAGGGTGGCGTGGGGCGCCCTGCCGCGCGCGCGGAGTGTCTCGAGGACCTCGAGACCGCTCCCGTCCGGCAATGAGAGGTCGAGCAGCATTATGTCGACCGTGCCGGCGCTCCCCAGCTCGATGGCTTCAGCGACGCTCGCCGCGATCTCAACGTCGTAGCCGGCTTGTCGAAAGAGGACGGTGAACGCATCGGTTACGAGCGTGCTGTCTTCGACGATGAGTATGCGCGCCGCCACCTAATCTCGCGGCGTGTTGAGGGGCAGCGTAAAGAAAAAGCGGCTGCCTTTGCCGAGCTCGCTCTCGACCCAAATAGATCCACCGTGCAGCTCGACGAACTTCCGCGCGATAGCCAGGCCGAGCCCCGTCCCGTGATGCGGTCGCGATGGCGATGCGTCGACCTGGGCGAACTCGCGGAATATCAGCTCAAAATTGTTGCGCGAAATGCCGCGTCCCGTGTCTCCCACCTCGACCACCAGCTCCTCGGCGTTCTTGCCTCTTCGCGAGAGACTTATCCAGATACGTCCGCCATCGCTCGTGAACTTGATTGCATTTCCGATGAGATTGCCGAGCACGTGTTTGAGCTTGTCTCGATCCGCATGGACTGACGGCAGCTCGTCTCCGTCGAGTCGCTCGATCGTGAGCTTCTTTTTCGCGGCCAGCGGCTGGTTGAGCATCCGCACCTGATCGACGAGCTCCGTGATCGAGAACTCCATGGGTGACAGCGTGATCTGGTCGCTTTCGCCGCGCACGTAAGTGAGGATTTCGTCGATCATGTCGAGCAGCTGCTGGCCGCCATTGACGATTCCCGAAACGCTGTCGCGCTGCTTCGCGTTGAGCTCGCCCAACATTCCCTCTCGGAGAATCTCGGCATGCGTGATGATTGCTGCGAGGGGCGTGCGCAGATCGTGCGAGATGTTGGAGAGGAACTGAGTCTTCAGCGCGTCGCGCGAGTTGAGCTCGGCGATTGCGCGCTGGGCTTCCTTCGCCTGAGTCTCGAGCGCTTTCAGCCGCTTTTTCTGGGCGGCCGGTTCGGGCTGGTCTGACATGCTCATATTGTAGTAGCCGCGACATCCGTTGCCAACGTGTCGGACTCGACGGCATCGAGCAGCTGCTGTCGGCGCAACAGCGACCAGTACCGACCGCGCAGCGCCATCAGCTCGGCGTGGCGGCCTTGCTCGATGACCGTTCCCTTTTCCAGAACGATGATCCACGTCGCATCGCGTATCGCGCTTATTCGGTGTGATGCGATGAGCGCCGTTCTCCCCGCCAGCGCCTCCCGAAGCGCGCGCAGAATCTCGGCCTCTGTGTGCGTGTCGACGGCCGACAGCGCGTCGTCGAGCAGTACGATGCCGGGCTTTCTGGCCAGCGCGCGCGCCAGGGCAGCGCGCTGCTTCTGGCCGCCCGACAGGTTGATTCCGCGCTCGCCAAGGATGGTTTCGTAGCGCCCCGGAAAGTCCTGGATCGTTTTATCGAGCTGGGCCACCGTGGCCGCCCATTCCGCCGACTCGGAATCGTGGGTTCCGTAAGACAGGTTCGCTCCGATTGTGTCGCTGAAGAGGAGGCTCTCCTGGGGAACAAACCCGATCTCGCGCCTGAGCTCTCGCGGGGGAATTCTGCGCGTCGGTATTCCATCGATGCGAATCTCGCCTTCCTGCGGATCGTACATGCGCGGAATGAGATCGATGAGCGCGCTCTTGCCGCTTCCGGTTGCGCCAACGATCCCGAAAGTCGCGCCGGCTGGAACCGTGAAGGTGACGTTCCTCAGCACCCAGCGCGGCTCGTCGAGATTGTCGGATGGATAGTGGAAGCCGACGTTCCGGAATTCGATCGTGCGTCCCGCCCCGGTAGCGGAAAGGTGCTCCACCGGTTCCTCGCCGCGGATCGTGGGATGGACTTCGAGTATCTCCGCCAACCTTCCCATCGACGCGTCGCCACGCTGGAAGAGATTGACCACCCACCCCAGCGCAATCATTGGCCACGTGAGCATGGTGAGGTACATGCCGAACGCCACGAACGATCCGATTGAAATGGTGCCCCGGATCGCGAGCGCTCCGCCGACGCCTAGTACGATCACCGCCCCGAGGCCGCCAAAGAAGGCGAACAGCGGATTGAGCGTCCCCCAAAGGCGCACGAGCATCATGTTGAGGGTCAGGTATTGGTCGTTGATGGCGCCAAATCGAGCGATCTCCGCCGCCTCCTGCCTGTACGCGCGGACGATCCTGGCGCCACTCAGATTCTCCTGCGCCCGCGTCGTCAGCGTCGAGAAATGCTCCTGCACCGCCTCGAATCGGTCGTGGATGGCTTTCCCCATGCGGATCGTGAGCACGGGCAGGAGCAGGAGTGGAATGAGCGCGAGGAGCGTGAGCCGGACGTCTATCCGCAGCATGAAATAGAGCGCGAACAAGCCGCCGGTGATCGTATTGGCCAGATACATCACCGCGGGTCCGACCGCCATGCGCACGGCGCTTAGGTCGTTGGTGAGCCGGGCCATGATGTCGCCCGTGCGGGTTTGTGCAAAATAGGCGGAGTCGAGCGTCTCCAGATGGGTGAAGAGATCATTTCGCAGGTCGTACTCGATCCAGCGGCTGACGCCGTTCATCAGCTCCCGCATTCCATACCTGAATGCGCCGCCGATGATGGCGGCAAGCACGATGAGACCACTGAGCTTCCAAATCGTCTGCATGGGTGCGCCCGAACCAATTGCGTCAATGGCTCGTTGCAGCAGCCACGGTATCACGCTCGTGATTGCCGACGATGCGAAAACGATCAGGAGCCCGATTGTAAAGGGCCGCCAGTACGGTCTATAGTATGGCGCTGCGCGCCTGAGATTCTTCATATTTGGCAAGTGTGCATTGCCGTCCACAACTACTCATGAGCTTGGGCACACCCAGGCCCTCGTCACACGATGGAGGCTCAATGGTTCAATATATTCCCCGGCTTAGTGCATCGCTCGTGCTCTCGATCGCGCTATTCGCTGGTGCGTGCGCAAAAAGCGACAATACCGCAGCCGCTGATTCCGCGCTGAACAAGGACATCCAGCTCGCGAACGGCGACTCCGCTGCGCAACCGGCACTTTCCGACGTGCCTGCGGCGACGGCTACCAACCCTGCGGCGTCGACGAAGACGACGACGCCGAAGACGACCACCACGACGCGCACGACGACCACTACGACGAAGCCGAGCACCGCGACGACGGCAAGTGGCAACACAGTGACGCGGAATCCGAGTGGCTCTTCATCGCGAACTGGAACGATCGCGGCGGGCTCGACGCTCAACCTCGCGTCATCCTCGACGATCTGCACCAACACGCACCACGTCGGTGATCACTTCAATGCGACGGTGACGAACGCCGTCACTGGGTCGAACGGCGCGGTCATTCCCGCGGGCGCGACGGCCAACGTCGAAGTCACCGAACTCAAGCGCAGCGAGAACGCGAATGACAACGTCGTGATGGGCTTTCGCGTGACGTCGGTCTCATTTGGGGGCCACACGTATCCCGTGAGCGCGACCACCAGCTCCGCCGAAGTCACCAAGGTCAGGAACCAGCCGAAGAACAAGGACATCCAGAAGGTCATCGGTGGTGCCGCAATCGGCGCGATCGCCGGCCAAATCCTCGGCAAGAGCACCAAGGCGACCGTGATCGGTGCCGCTGCAGGTGGCGCAGCCGGTGCAGGCGCTGCAGCCGCAACGGCAAACTATGAAGGCTGCGTGAACTCCGGCGGCCGCATTACCGCGACACTGAATTCCGCCGCGACCGTCAACACCTAAACCTGGCGGCAGAACAAAAGAAAAAGTCCGGAGCGAAAGATCGCGCCGGACTTTTTTGTGTCACGGTGATACTCGATGAGCTGCCAAAAAGAAACGGAATGGTTAACTGCGTACTCGGCGAATGGATCAACCCTCCGTTCCTTGATGCCAGTCGGCAAAAGCCATCCGGCGCACCGGGCCCAGCCTAAAAGCCAACCGCCGCGCCACTGGCCCTTGGATCATCCATTCCTTCGTATCCGCCCTTCACCCGCATCACCGACGCTGCCGACGCGATCCCCGTCAGCTCGTACACGTGATGGCCCATCGCCTCGAGCCTCGCGATCACTGCGGGCTCGAATCCGCCTTTCTCGAGTCTGATCGAATCGGGCAACGCCTGGTGGTGCATGCGCGGCGCGCTCATCGCGTCCGCCAGCGACATCCGGTGGTCGATCACGTTGAGGATGATCTGCGACGTCGCCGAGATGATTCTTGGTCCGCCGCGTGCGCCGGTGACGAGGAGCAAGTTGCCCTTCGGGTCGAGCACAATGGTCGGCGACATCGCGCTCAGCATCCGCTTGCCCGGCGCAATCGCGTTTGCCGCGCCCTGAATCAGGCCGTACATGTTGGGCGTGCCGGGCTTCGACGTGAAGTCGTCCATCTCGTCGTTCAGAAAGAATCCCGCTCCGGTAACGTATACGCCCGAACCGTACAGGTCATTCAGCGTCGTCGTTGTCGCGACCGCGTTCCCAGACTGATCGACGACCGAATAGTGCGTCGTCTCGGTTCCTTCGCGGATCCCCGACGCGATGCCGGCGGTTGGGTCCGCACGGTCGTGCGAGATGGTTCTGGCGACGTCGCTCGCGTACTGTTTGCTCGTCAGGGTCGACATCGGGACATGAACAAATCCCGGATCTCCGAGCTTGGAGTTCCGGTCGACGAAGGCGCGCTGCGACGCCGATGCGACCGCGTGGATTCGCTCGGGCGACCCGAACGGCATCGCGGGCCCGTAAGCCTCGAGAATGTTGAGCATCTCGGCAATGGTGATTCCGCCCGACGACGACGGCGGCATCGAGATCAACCCGTAACCGCGATAGCTGCTCCGGATGGGCTCGCGCCAGACCGGCTTGTAACGCGCGAGATCGGCCTTCGTGATCAGGCCGCCGTTGCGTTTCATCTCCGCGGCGATGGAGTCGGCAATGCTGCCACGGTAAAACGCAGTCGCTCCGCTGTCCGCGATGAGCTTGATCGTATTTGCCAGGCGTGTCTGAACGAAGCGCGATCCAATTGCGGGCGGCGCGCCGTTCGGCAGAAACAGCGACTTGCCGCCAAAACTTTCGATCCGATATCTGTCGCCGGATATCGCTCTGACAAACCCGTGGTCTACGACGAATCCCTCAGCGGCAAGGCGGATGGCCGGAGCAAGCACCCTTGCAAGCGGAAGAACTCCGAATTTTCGATGCGCTTCCACCATTCCAGCAACGGCACCCGGAACGCCCGAAGCGCGGGGGCCGATTACGCTCTCGCCCGTGACTTTGCCATCCGGACCCACATACATGTCACGCGACGCCGCGAGCGGCGCCATCTCCCGGTAGTCGATCGCCGCGGTGCGGCCGTCCGCCATCCGAATCACCATGTACCCACCGCCGCCCAGGTTTCCCGCTTCGGGGAAAGTGACTGCGAGCGCAAAGCCAGTTGCAACGGCCGCGTCAACCGCGTTACCGCCCTGTTTCATGATCTGGGCTCCGACCTCAGCCGCCAGGCGGTTGTCGCTGGCTACGACCGCGTGCGCCACGAAAGTGGGCCGCGTTCCGGGACGAAAGATCCAGCTGGCGGGAAAAGTCGCGGGAATACGCGCGGGAATGTCC
>DASXYR010000507.1:0-6112 GCA_036502385.1 Gemmatimonadaceae bacterium | reverse complement strand
CGTGCGGACTCCCTGCGCATCGCCCTCATTCGTCGCGATTTGCACCAGCGCCGCGCCGATTTTATCGAGCTGCCCCGCATCACTGCGCACGAGACCCGACAGTGCTGCCCGTCGCGTCTCCAACGGCCGATTCTGATCCCGCCCAATGTCGAGAAGCTTGGAGCTGAGGTCAGGCCCGTCTGCGATCAGCGCGGCGAAGATCGCGTCCCGCCCGACCCGCCCATCGGCGCGCGATGCGACGCCGAGGAGATAGTCGGTGGCGTCGGCGGCCGTGACGGTTCCAAGGTTAGCGACTCCAGGATCTACGACCGGAGTTGTCCCACCGACATACGTCCGCAGCGCGATGACATTCCGATCCGCGAGATCCGCGACGACGCGGACTGGACCCGCCACGCATTGATCCGACGAGTTGCTGGAATTGCTTCCGTAATAACTCCCTGGCCCGGTCGAGATGTACGTCCGGCCATCACCGCAAATGCCCGCTTTAGCCGGATAGCTGAACTGAACCGATCGATCCGACGCACCCGCGATGCGATTGGCGAGCGACTGGGCGGTCGCCGAAGATCCGGCGGCGCCCGTCGCGACGAGGAGTGCGACCGCGAGTCGGGAAAAGTACTTCGTCATTTGTCTATGATCTCCAATAGAAGCTTTCTGGTTCTGGGATCGTTCTTACGGGAGAGCGCCGAGATCGCGTAGCGCCGCATGTCGGGGTCGGTCCCGGTTTTGGCGATCTCCAGCAGCTTGTCGGTTGCCTGCGGGTCCGGACGCTGCGCGTAGAGCCTAATGAGCTGCTCGCGCAGCGGACGGTCGCCGGCGACGTCGTACATCTTCGTCAGATCAGCGATCGGTATCGTGGATCGCCCGGCATAGCTGAGCGCCATCGCGCGCACGTCGGCTGGCTCATTGGGATTGCGCACGATAGACAGAAGCCATTGGTCGTTGTCGTTCCCGCCGCTGCGCGCGACGCCGCGAATCGCCGCCGCCTTGAGGCGTGGCGTGTCGAGACGCGAGTACACCGACCGGATGTACGCGCCATTGTCGCTGCCGTGTTCGGTGTCAATGCTCGAGAGCGCGGCCGCGCGCAGATTTTCATTCAGGTCGGTGCGCTCGACGATGTTTCGAATACCCTGTCGCGCGCGTGGGCTGTCGCTTCTTCCGAGAGCAGCGATGGCTGAGCGCTGAAGCTCTTCGTTGCCGGGGGTGCGCGCCATCTCTTCGATGGTCGAGATCGCCTTGTCACCCGGCATCGCTGCGAGAAATCGAAGAGCGTCGGCACGTACGCGCATATCAGGGTCGTTGCGCGCCGAGTTCATTACCAGATCAGTCGCGTCTGCATCGGTTCTTCGACCGAGCAGCCAGAGAGCGATGCGGCGAAGGCTTGTCGAGCAATCGTCTTTGCGCGCGAGGAGGCGGCGAAGAATTGGAGTCGTGGACTCGGGATCGGTTTCTCCGAGGGACTTGAGAGCCTCGACCCGCACGGCGACATCTTCCTTGTCGCATGCATCGCCAGGTTGTGATGCCGCCACCAGCTGGGCGCGTGCCTGGGGATCACCCTGCGCCGCCAGCGCACCGCGAATTCGCGCGGCGAGCGCGGGAGCGTCTGCCTGCAGCGACGCCTGGCGATAGCCCCTCGAGTTGTCCTGAAGCGCGGCCAGCGCGTCGCGCAGATCGTTGGTGGTTCCGATCCGGTAAAGAGCGAACGCTTTCCAGTAACGCGCGTCGGACGCGTAGACGGAGCTTGGAAACTTCTGCGTGATGTCGCCGAACAGCTGCGACGCCCGGCGATATTCGCCGCGATTCAACGTCTCGCGCGCCAAGCGATAGAGCGAATCCGCGGGATCGGACTGGGCCCACGCCTTGGGTGGATCGGTGGTGATGGCGCCGAACTGGCGCTCAAAGAGCGATTGTCCCTGAATACTCCTGCCCACGCGGTCGGCGGCAGCGATTGCGCGGGCGACCGGCGCCGCCATTGCGGCGGACCATACGTCGGCCGGAATTGGCGGGAGGGGCGCCATGTCAGGCATCGCGGGCATGGGCGGCATCGGTGGAATGATCATGGGCTCCATCATCATGGGCGCGATGTCCATCGGCTCCATTGGCGGCATGGGTTCCATCGGCTCCATCGGTTCGAGAGCCATCGGAGTCATCGGGGGAATCGGTGGCATCGCGAGATCGAAGTCGAGAAACTGCATCGATGCGTTGAGATCGCTCAGCCGCCCATTCAGATCGCCCAGGTCGAGATCGTCCGGAATATCGAGATTCATATCCGGCATCGGGGCGAGATGCAGATCCATGTTCAACCGATCGAGTCGGCTGAGATCGGGCAGGTCCATCGGCTCCCAGCCAAATGCGGGAGGAGTGACTGGACGAGCGCTCGGAGCTGGCGCAGCAGGGATTGCCGGCTGGGCGACGGGGGGCACCGGAGATGGAGTCGGCGCGGGCGTCGTCGGGACTTGCGCTTCGCTCGTGAGAGCGCAGACGCCGAGCGCAGCAGCGATGAAAGTAGCTCTGATCATCATTCCTTCACTCTGAGGATTGATTGGTGACTACAGCGGAATTGAGACGCGAAAGAACGTCCCCCTGTTCGACGGCCTGATGGATAAGATCGAGATCGGCCTTGCTCTTCTCGCCGCGAAGCCGCGCGATTTGCACGAGCACGAGCTCGAGATCCTCGAGCAGTGAGCGCATCTGCGGGTCGCGCGCTGCGGGTGAATCCATCAGCAGCCGCGTGGTAACGAGAAGGTCACTCGCCTTTCCGGCAAAGAGCGCGTCGGTTTTTCCCCGCGCATCCTTTGACGGCAGCGAAATGAGAAGAGCCGCGGTCTGGCCGAGGTAACGGCTCGTCTGATCGCGATAGGCCTCGGCGACGGCGGATGTATCAGCGGGCAACGAGGCGGAATGTGACGACGCGACCGCAACGGGCGTTGACGAGTTGGCGACGGCTCTCGAATCACGCGGGATGTATCGACCGATCCCAATGCCCAGAAGGAGGGCAGCAGCCGCGGCGAGCCAGGGCACGCCCGACATCGCACCGCGCGCTGGACCAGCGGCCGATGAAGTGTTGAAGTGCGCGTCCTCGATAACAGCCCACATCTCGTCGAGCGGGGGCGGTGGAGGATCATTGAAGCTTCGCGGAAGCTCCGTGACAATTTCGTCAAAGCGATTCTCGTCCATCATCTACTCCTTGAATGCCGCCAGCTCTTGCCGGAGCTGGGCCCTTGCCGCGGACAGCCTGCTCTTCGACGTCCCCTCGGGAACGCCCAGGATGCCGGCGATCTCGGCGTGCGTGTATCCCTCAATGTCGTGCATGATCAGCGTCACTCTGTAAGCCTCTGAAAGTCCTTCGACGGCCCGGGCGATGCATTCCTTCAGATCCGGCTCCGCTTCGGAGGCGTTGACCTCGACAAAATCCGCCTCGTCCAGCGCCACCTCACGTCCCATCCGCAACTCGGTTCGCCTGGCATTCGAGACCACGGTCACCACGATTCTATGCAGCCAGGTCGAGAACGCCGCGTCCCCCCGGAACTGGGAGAGCCGCGCGAAAGCTCGGATGAAGGTGTCCTGCGTGAACTCCCGAGCCTTCTCCGCGTCACCGCTCAGTCGATAGGCGAGCGAGTAGACGCGTGGCGCGTGCGTGTCGTACAGCGCACGCCCGGCCAACCGATCTCCCGCGATGACCCGGGCGATGAGCTGAGATTCGTTCACTACCATGGTTCGACACCGAGTCAGGATGGATCGTTCGGTCGGACTAGACTGCCACGGAACACTGCCGGCCGGATGCTTTAGCGGAGCGGCCAGCGGCTTCGGGCTGCCAACCCCTTAGCATTTCAAAGTGGCCCTAGCGAGATCGTCGTGAACTTCATCCGCCATTTCGATCCCGCACGCGAGCGCTGCTGGATCGCCGAGATCGATGGCGCGCGGGTGGGGTCGGTTTTCCTGGTTAAAGAGACGCAGAAAACCGCGAAGCTGAGATTGTTGCTGGTCGAGCCGGCCGCGCGCGGACGTGGCGTGGGCAAGCTTCTCGTGAAGGAATGCATCGCGTTCGCGCGGAGGGCAGGATATCGAAAGATCACGTTGTGGACAAACAGCGTCCTCGACGCGGCGCGGCACATCTACATCGCCGAAGGATTCCAGATGGTTAATGAGGAGAGGCACTCCGAGTTTGGAGAAGGGCTCCTCGGGCAGAGCTGGGAGTTCGCCTTTTGAGTTTCATCGCTTGGCCCCTCGTCGATCTACAAGTCCGGCCTCCATCGCCATCCTTAGATCGTACGGCATGACGGGCACCGGAAAATCCGCGCTTCGGTTCCACCCAAGTGATGTCGCGCGCACCCGGATCATCACTTCCTGCGCTTCGGCGGGATCGCCGAAGGGGGTTTTTCTCCACCGGTAGGTGTCGCGCAGTATCTGCGACGTCATGCGAAGGCTGGCCATGGAAGCGTGCGATGTCAGAGTGACGAGCGCGCCCCCTCCTTCGCGCGCGGCGCGGGAGAGTCGCACCGTCTCGGTACCCTCGGGCTCGATGCCCGCGACCACGACTAGTGCGAATCCTCCGCAATGGAGGAGCTCCTCCGCCCCACGCAGCCCGTGCTTTCGATTCCGGGGGCGAACGAGGATCGGACCTTCTTCCCAGAATGGGCCCGCGACGGTGCCGAGTCCATCGATCCACACAGCTCTCTCGCCTTGAGCGACGGTGGTGTGACAGGCTGCTCTCAGGACAGCGGTGGCTCCCCCCTGTGGCATCCAGACGGTGAGGCGACCGCGGGGCAGACCATGTCCGGGGAGAATCGCATCGAGAGCATCGATCCCGGTTGCCACCGGCTCAGCGGTCCGATGGGTGACCGGCGTTGCATCGGGAAATCGATGCTCGATGAGCGCGCGGATAGCGGCATTGCGATCAGACATTATCCTGCTAGAGTATCCCGAACATATCCCGAAAGCAAGAAGAGGACCCTGGGAATAGTTCTTTGAAACCCAAGAACAGGAGGGGGGGACAAGGGAGGAAACATTTTGGGCCTGGATTATGAATTACATAGCAGACATCTCCCTTTCAAAACTCAACAACTCTTCAGTAGAGCTGATGCAATACGTTTCTCTCAGAATGTCATCCGTCCCAATATTTTCCGCACTCGCCCTTCTGGGTGGGTTGGCGTGCGCTTCCAGCAAGGATGCGCGCCCGACCCCCGGATCGGAAACGATACCGACCGACAGCCAGACGGTCGCCACGTCCGCGCTGCCGGCAATCCAGGTCACCAACCCCCAACCCGTTCCACCCAACAACACGGCCAACACCGCGTCGAGCACGAAGCCCGGTGTCGGGAAAGACTCGGCCGTAAAAGATCCTCCGGTCACTGTTCCGTCGGTAAAGGGCCGGACCAAGAGGGACAGCCTGGCACTCGTGAAGGCGGTCAAGGCCGGCATGGAGAACACGCGCTGGCCGGTCAGGACGGCGCCTCCCCTTCCCGGATCGCTCCTTCCTTCGCACAGAATCGTCGCTTTCTATGGAAATCCTCTTTCGAAAAAGATGGGCATCCTTGGAGAGCTCCCCCCTGACCAGATGCTCGCGCGATTCGACAAGGAGATCGCGGCGTGGCAGAAGGCAGATCCTTCGCATCCCGTTACACCCGCGCTCCATCTCATCGCCGTAGAGGCACAAGGAGCTCCAGGCAGGGATGGGAAATATCGACTGCGCATGACCGACAGCCTGATCAACATGGTCACGGGTTGGGCCGCGAAGAAAAACGCGATCGTATTTCTCGACGTCCAGGTCGGTCACAGCACGGTCCAGGAAGAGCTCCCGCGACTGATTCCCTTTCTCAAGAACCCGAAGGTGATGCTCGGAATCGATCCGGAGTTCTCGATGAAGCTGCGAGATACGGGCGACGACGCGCCGAAGAAATCCAAGCCGGGTGACCGGATCGGAACGATGGACGCCAGCGACGTGAACTACGCTATCAGTCTGCTCTCAGACGTGGTCAAACAGAACAACCTGCCACCCAAGGTTCTCGTCGTCCATCGCTTCACGCGCAAGATGCTGACGAATGCAAATCAGATTAAGCTCGATCCGCGCGTTCAGGTCGTCATAAACATGGACGGTTGGGGCCAGCCGTGGCTG
>DASXYR010000506.1:0-5281 GCA_036502385.1 Gemmatimonadaceae bacterium | reverse complement strand
CGCTTAGAATGACAACCGCGTAAGGCAGCGCAAGCTAAATCGTCGGTGCAAAAGTAACGAAACCGTTCCGAACATCTTTCCCAGAAAGCAAAAACGGCAGGCCATCGCTGGCCTGCCGTTTCGCTTACTGAATCTCGGACTCGTTAGGGCAGGGCAAGTCCCACCGCGGTCTGAGCGTTGATGAACCCGTAGCCGTCGAGCTTGGAGTAGCCCTTGCCGACGACGTTGTTGATCGTGCCGCTGAAGGTGCCGCCGGTCGAGGTCGTGCCGCTGAAGGTCATACCCTGACGGATCGTGGTGCCTTCGGGCAGGAGGGTTTCGCCGCCGAAGAGATCGGCCTGAGTGAACGACGTGGAGGTAACGCCGCCATCAGGTCCAGTCCCGTTCGTGACCTGCGAGTTGTGCTGCGGGCCGTGACCGACCGTGAAGCGCAACGTCTTCCCGTTGGTCAAGCTGCTGTTCGAGAAGTTCAACGACATCGTCCACCACTGGCCCGCCACTGAAGGCAACGGCGCCTGGTTGCTGAACGCCGCGCTGACATCGCCCATCGGAATGTCCGACTGGTCGCCCACCGTAAACGGCTTCGTGTTCGGCTCGAACACAATGCCCGGATAGACGTTGTCGAAGTAGGTATTCGTCAGGTCGAGGCCGTTGTTGCCACCGGTGGTGTTACCAGCGGTCGCCGCGGTGCCTTGAGGATTGAAGACCAACGTTGCGAGCGATCCATGACC
The DNA here is from genome assembly GCA_036502385.1 of Gemmatimonadaceae bacterium. GTDB lineage: Bacteria > Gemmatimonadota > Gemmatimonadetes > Gemmatimonadales > Gemmatimonadaceae > UBA4720. The sequence continues at coordinate 4,550 of DASXYR010000506.1, read as the reverse complement.
CCTGTAGTTCACCGTGAGGTGATTCAGGTTGTTCACGCCCGAGCTCGGGTTGAGGCCGAGATCGGTGTTCGCAGTGAAGGTAATCGTTGAACCGTCCGACGCGCGCGCCCTGCCCGAAGCGAAGTTCGGATCGAGGTCGTGCGGGAAGGCGCTCGTTTCCAGAACGCTCTTCATCTGCGCCGGGGTCACGCTGCCGGGGCCGCCATTGGCCTGGAGCACAAGCGCTGCGATCGCAGCGGCGTGCGGAGCCGCGGCACTGGTGCCGGAGAAGTTCGGCTTCGTATCGAGATCGGCCAGGCTATCGCCACCGAAGAACGACGTGTTCGCGTTATCCGCTGCAGCGACGGAAGGCTGCTGCCGCATTTCCGGCGTCGCGAGGCGGTTGCCCATTTTGTCGAAGTAGACGGCCGCCAGACCCGGCGAAGTGTAATACTCCGGAACGCTCATCCGGAAGACACTGTACGCCGCCACACCATTACCACCGTCGGCCATGTGATGGCCTTGGATGTCCGTGGCATTGACGGTGAAGTACTCCGCCGGTCCGATGCCGGAGGCACCGTTACCACGGATGCGGTAACGAAGGTGACCCGCCGCCGGGCTCGCCGTCGGAATGCTCGAGCGAGCGATCACGTATTGAACTTTCGTCTCACCCGCTTTCGGCGTGGTGACTTTGTATTCGAACGGGATGTTGTTCGCAATGTTGTTGGTCGTGAGCGAGCTGTTCGGCAGGTAGTTACCCTCGAGGTCGAACACCAGGAGGTTGAAGTCCGTGGTGATCTGCGGGTTGGTGCCGTTATAAATGGTCACGGTGAACGCGCCCATGGTGCCGCCGAAGTTGCTGACCGTGATCATGTAAACGCCAGTGGCAGGCGCGAAGAGATTGATCGTCTCATCGGTGCCGGTGTCCTGTGCGTTCACGATGATGTTACCGCTCGGGTCTTTGACCGTGACGATCGCGTCGAAGGCGCTGCCGGCATCGGCCGTCACCGTGATGACATAGTTCTGTCCCGCAGTCAGCACGGGGCTGTTGAAGGTCTGCGGCGCAGTCGTGTAAACAGCGTGCGCGGTGAAGATCGGATCCGGATCAACCGACAAGGTCATGTTGTAAGGATCGTCCCACTGGAAGTTCGTCGCCGGCTCACCGGAAGCGAGGACGTTCACGGTCTGCGCGATGTCCTGCTGGCCCGGGTTCGGGTTGAAGTTGTGGAAACCACCCTGATAAAGGTTGGTCGGCACTCCAGCGAGGTTGATGTTGGTGCCCGCGAGCGCGCCAGAACCGTTCGGAACGTTCCGATAGTCGCTGTCGTAGCCGTAGGTGCCAATGTTGTTGCCTGCGGAGGAGAAGTAGCTCACGCCCGCTGCGGCCACGTCATCGACGCCGCCCGCCACGATGCCATCCTGGAAGAACGGCTCGTCGCTGTAGGTCACGTCGTCGCAGATCACGTCGGCCTTGAAACCCTGCTGGATTTCCGGCGGGAATTCGTAACCGGGAAGAGCGGCCAAAGCGCGGATGTTATTGGCAAAGCCAACTTCACCCGTGTTCGCGGTCGCGAAACCGATGCGAGCCTTCGGCGCCATCTTGTAAACGATTTGGCCCATGCCACGGCCTTCATCAGTTCCAGTGACATCCTGCAGGATCACGACCGGCTGAGTGTTGACCGGGTTACCCGAAGCTCCAGGCAGATCGAAATTCGCCACGTCGGTGGCGATGTTTCCGATGCTGTCCGACATGAAGCCGATGCTCATGCCCTGACCTTCGTAGTCCTTACGAGCAGTCGGGTTGTAGAACTTGTTGATCTGGTCAACCTGATGCTGATAAACGCCTTGATCGAAGGCCGTGCCCAGCAAAGGAAGCGTCGTGCCCACTTGGATGGAGCGGCTCCGGCGATCGAGTTCCGGCTTCAGGCCGAGTTGGACCGAGCGGACTTCGTGCATGTTGCCGAGCGCGGGAACGTCGTCCAGCGAGATGAAACCTTCGACCACGCCAACGCCGCGATAGGTCTTATCGACAGCGGTGAGAGTGAAGGACGAGAAGCGCTTCTGGATCAGACCCACCAATTTCTCGGCGTTCACCCGCTCGTTCAGCGGATGGATGTCGACGAGGAAGCGGTTGGTCTCGGAATCCTGAATCGCGAGATTGGCATAGTTCGCCGCCTGTTGGGTGGCGAAGCCGTTGAACTGGCCGGCGGTCTGCCCGCTCTTGCCGTTAGCTTTCAGAGCGAGATTGCTCTGAACAAGCTCATCGAGGCCGCCCGCCAGATTCTGCGGCACGGGGCGTGCCTGCAGGGTCGCGGCGAGGAGGCAAAGCGTGGCCGAGCCGGCCGCGATGCGCCCCCAACGGGTGCCCGATTGAAACCGAGGTTTATTGATAAGCATAGTGATCTTTTCTGTTTTGTTGTGTTTGAACCGACGTTCCGCGGACTTTGGGGGCGCGGGGTGCCGAGTATTACAGAAGCGTAATGTTCTCGACAAGCTTTATCTTCCGGAGCTCGCGATTGAGGCCTCGCATTGGAGAACGGAAATGCACGCCGGAGCAAACGTTGGATGGAGTCACTCGAGGATGCATAGATCGCGTTCTTTTTGATCGAGAATCAACTTCAGCGACCGGAAGGTTTCGCAGGGCGCCGATGAAAGGGGAAACGGTGCTGAAGGTCAAGACAATTCCCCGCACGTTATGAGAAAAATAGCCGCAAGAAGCGGCGGAAGACGAAAACGGCGAAACCCGGCGGCGCTAAGCAGTGGCTTCAGCTTCCCTCAGCAGCTCGTTCGGCTGCAGCGGCGTGGGATCAACCCACTTGCCGTGCTCGCGGATTAAATCCTGCAGACGATCTACCGCTTCCGCCTCGGGAATGTTGAACTTCACCGCCGTTTTCCCAACGTAGAGATTCACCTTCCCCGGCGCGCCCCCGACGTAGCCAAAATCGGCGTCGGCCATTTCACCGGGGCCGTTTACGATGCACCCCATGATCGCGATCTTCACGCCTTTCAGGTGCACGGTCGCGGCTTTGATCCGTGCGGTTGTGGTCTGCAGGTTGAAAAGCGTCCGCCCGCACGAAGGGCACGCAACGTAGTCGGTTTTGAAAATCCGCGTGCCGGCTGCCTGCAGGATGTTGTAAGACAGTCGCATCGCCTGTCCCGGCCCGTGTTCGCCTTGGACGAGAATGCCGTCGCCGATGCCATCGCAGAGGAGCGAACCTATGTTCGTAGCCGCGCGTAGAAGCGTCGGGAGAAATTCACCTTCCGGCTTTTCCGAGATCGTCAGACAATCCTTCAGCAGAATCGGATGTCGCGCGTCGAGCCTTGCCGCGAGCAGCCGGTAGGCGGCGATCATGGGAAGATCGAGATTGTTCGCGACCGCGACTGGTTTTGCTGCCGCGCTTTTGTTTAGCTCGGCAATGGCAGCGTCATCACGCGGATCGATCTCCGCGATGCCCGCGTCCTCGAAAACGAACTCCGGTTTATAGTCGCCCATGCGATCGACCTTGTGCGCGATCTTATCGTAGCTGCCTCGGCGGATCGCCACTCGCACCGTCTCTTCCCCGCCCAATCGCACGTCGCCAGCCGCGATCGTTTCGGTGGGGCGGCGTTGATAGGAAAATGCGTCGAACGGCAAGCCGGTTTCCGGCGCTGTGAGATTTGTTCGCCGTCGATCAGTCGAATCGACGAGCGCACGCGCGACGGGGATTTCGTGGATGCTGTCTTCGGTAAGCGACACGCGGATGGTGTCGCCGATGCCGTCGCTCAAGAGCGAACCGATCCCGATCGCGCTCTTGATTCGCGCGTCTTCGCCCTCGCCAGCTTCGGTCACGCCGAGGTGGATCGGGTAATTCCAGTCCTCGCCTTCCTCCCGCAGCCGCGCCACGAGTAACCTGTAGGCTGCGATCATCACCTTCGGGTTGCTCGATTTCATCGAGAAGATGAGCGCGTGATAACCCAGCTCCCGCGCGATCCGCGCGAACTCGAGCGCGCTCTCCACCATCCCAAGGGGCGTGTCGCCGTAACGGTTCATGATGCGGTCGCTGAGCGAGCCGTGATTGGTGCCGATGCGCATCGCGATCCCACGCTCCCGGCACAACCTCACGAGGGGCGCAAAACGTTCGCGGATGCGCGCGAGTTCCGCTGCGTACTGCTCGTCGGTGTACTCGATGATCTTGAACTTTTTCGAGTCGGCGTAGTTACCCGGGTTGATCCTCACCTTCTCGACCCACTTGGCCGCTTCCATCGCCGCTTCGGGCTTGAAATGTATATCCGCGACGATCGGAACGTTACAGCCGCGCTCGCGCAACCCCCGGATGATGTGCTGCAAATTCGCCGCATCCTTCACCGTCGGCGCAGTGATCCGCACGATCTCGCAGCCGACCTGCGCCAGTTCCATCGTCTGTGCGATGGACGCCTCCGTGTCCATCGTGTCGCAGGTGATCATCGACTGCACGCGGATTGGATTGTCGCCGCCGACGCCGACGTGGCCGACCATCACTGCACGCGATTGGCGTCGCTGATAAGTGAACGGCGAATCGCAGTAGTTCATCGCTCCAACGGCTGCGTTGGCT
>DASXYR010000505.1:0-1865 GCA_036502385.1 Gemmatimonadaceae bacterium | reverse complement strand
AACGTGGGGACGGCCTTTCCCCCTTGTGCGCGCAGCACACGATCCAGCGTCCCCTCGGGGAGCACCGCAATGGCGACGATGACGACGAAGGATAGAAGTGCGAGGTGTATGCGGTTCACGACGATCGCTTACTCATGGACCAGGAGCCTACATCATTTTCCCGGAACGCTCATCTCTTCGATGGTGCCGGACTCGCCAATTTCTTCTCGACCTCGGTCAGATCCGCGACGACGCCGTCAGCACGCTGAGACAGGTACTGGAACACGTCGTACATCTGTTTCGTAGGCCGCGCCTCGCGCCCTGACACGACCGACGACAGAGCCGACAGCTTGTTGTCGAGTGCCTTCGGCGGGAGATACATCGGATTCTTCCCTGGAAGGCGAGTGAGCTCTCCTTCGATCGACTGCAGCTTCTCCCTGACGGCTCTCATTTGCGGCGACGCGGCGTCGCGCTGCGGCATCTTCGCGAGCTGTTGCTCTGCCTCGTGCACCTTCCTCAACGCATCGTTCACGGCTGAAAGCTTGTCGCGGATCTGCACGGCCAGATCGAACTGCGCCTGCAGGTCTCGGTCGGTCGCGATCCCGGTCGGGTCCCGCCGGACGACGAGCGGCGCCTCGTACGTCTCGGATCCTGCCGCCAGCCGCACGGTGTACTTTCCGGGCGGAGCGATCGGCGGCGCGGATCTCGGGGACGAAATCGACGGCAACGGCACGGTGCTGTCGCCGGCGCGGGCAGCCGCGTACCGCAGATCCCAGACGAACCGGTTCATTCCCGTGTGCACAGGAAGCGCCGGACCGCCCCCGGACTGATTCGAGAAACGCCGGACCTCCTGGCCTTTGGCATCGACGATCGACAGCGTGAGCGGCCCGGACGGTGCCTGCCTGAGGGAGTACTCGAGCATCGCGCCCGTGGGCGGGTTCTGGCCGCCGTCGAGGAACGCCGGCCGCACGACTCCGTCAGGACCCGGCAGGTTCTCGTACGCCACGCTCATTCCAGAACCATTCGCGTACTCCAGTCCCTTGAAGCTGTTGCCCCTGCCGAAGCCGCCACCACGTCCTCCCGCCCCACGGACTGCCGGCTGCGGCGTGAAGAGGTGCACGGGCGCGGACGTGATCGCGGGCGTCATCTCGCGAAGGGCGCTCATGTTGTCGAGAATCCAGAAGCCGCGACCAGATGTGGCCACCACGAGATCGTCATTCTTGACGAGCATGTTGTTGGCGGATACCGGTGGCATGTTGCGCCGCAGCGATTGCCACCCGGCGCCATCATCGAACGACACATAGACGCCGGTCTCGGTGCCGGCGAAGAGCAATCCCGGCTTGACCGGATCCTCGCGAATCACGTAGGTGAACGACGGCGCGGCGATTCCATTCGTGATCTTCTGCCAGGTCTTCCCGTAGTCCGTCGTTTTGTACAGGTACGGCTCGAGGTCGCTCACCCGGTGTCGTTCGGCCGCGAGGTACACGGTTCCGGGAGCGTGATGCGACACATCGAGCGCGAGGATCGTCGACCACTCGGGAAGGTCCGGCGGTGACACATTCTTCCAGGTCTTGCCCCCATCCGGCGACATTTGCACCGTGCTGTCGTCGGTGGAAATCCACAGCTCCCCCTTTTTCAACGGCGATTCGGCGATCGTGCGGATCGTGCTGACGTAGTACAGCGACGACTCGATCGTCGTCAGCGGGCGGCCAATCAGGTCCTGCATTTTGTCCTGACGGTTGCGCGTGAGATCCCCGCTGATCTTGTCCCACGACATGCCTTCGTTCGCCGATCTGAAGACGTATTGGGCCGCGGTGTAGATGACGTCCGGATCGTGCGGCGAGACCATCACGGGGAACGTGTAGTAGAAGCGATACTTCACGTCC
>DASXYR010000504.1:0-5442 GCA_036502385.1 Gemmatimonadaceae bacterium | reverse complement strand
CGATACGGCTGGCACGAGCGTGGGCTTTGGCTGGTTCCGGCGACCGAGCCCGCGCTTCGGCGAGTTCGCATACAATATGAGTGGACGCGCCCCCGGCTTCGCATCGTACGTGCTCTACCTGCCGCGCGAAGACCTGACGGTGGTCGCACTGAGCAACATCTACTCATCCGTCACGGGCGAAATCGGCAACGAGATCGCCGCGATCGCGCTCGGAGTTCCGTACAAGCCGTTGGCGTTCAAGATGCCGCTGTTGCCGGCCGACTCGCTCGGGCTTCGTGGACTCAAATTCACGTTCCCTGCGGATTTCTACCAGCCGAACGCGACGCTCGAGTTCGTGCAGAAAGGACCGGAGCTTTTTCTCAGGTGGCCGGTGGCGGGTCAAGGTCAGGATTCGCCGCTCATCCCGATCGACCGCGATCACCTGATCGACAGGGCTTACTGGGAGCCGGTTAACATCATTCGGAAAGCTGATGGGACGGTCGAGAGCATCACCTACGACCGGTTTAAGGGCACGCCACTCGGGAAATAGAAACTGCAAACGCAGAACTACCTGGTGAGGGTAGTAGATACGGGTTATGAGTTGCGGGGTGGCGCGTAAGACACGGAACCGGGAACACGTATCTACCACTCTCACCAGGTAGTTCTGAGTTTGTAGTTTGTAGCTCCCTTCATGCCGTAGGCGCCACGAGTTTCTTCCTAAGGCCGTAGAGCATCTTCCGAACGGTGATCGTCTGCATCGCCAGCGAGTCGAAAGTCGATTCAGGCATGGCTTGCAGATCGCGCGCGACGATGAGGTGATGTTCCACCTCTGAACAAGAGCTCAGCGCAATGCCGACGAAGCGCGCGAATTCCTTCCTTGACCGTTGACTCGTGCCCTCGGCGATGTTCGTCGAGATGGACATCGCGGCGCGAAAGAGCTGGCTCCGCAGCGATGCGTACATTGATGGCCGGATTCCTTTACAGGCGCGATCGACGTTCAGAGAAAGGGCGTGGGCCTTCTGCCACACCTGTAACTTCTTGAAATCGGACACGCCGCAATCTCGGCGGTATCGGTGAGCCGCTCACATCCTACGCACGCTCACGGAACCAAGAACCTGCATCTATCACCCGCAACAGGAAGTTCTGACTTTGAAGTTGCTTCGCTCACAGCTCACAGCTATTGAGCTTAACTCAGAACTACCTGGTGAGGGTGGTAGATACGGGGTATGGGTTCCGAGGTGGCGCGCACGACACGGAACCGGGAACACGTATCCATCACTCTCACCAGGTAGTTCTGAGTTTGTAGTTTGAATTGCGGTAATAATGAAAACGGCGCGGGTCTCCCCGCGCCGTTTCCCTTTTCAAAAGCAGGAACTAGTGACCAATCGCCCACGTGAGGCTCAGGCCCCAAATGGTGTTGTCGACGCCAGCATCGGCATCGGCCAACAGCGACAGCGAAGGACGGACAACCAGCGACGGCGAGAACTGAAGGCCGGCGCCCGCTCCGAATACCATATAGTTGTCGCTGCCCGAGGCGCTTGCGCCGTTCGCCTTGATCGACGCTCTCGTGTGCGCGAAAGAAGCCGAGCCGAACGGAAGCAGATTGAACGTCTTGCTCATCGGCACCGCGGTGCCGAGCGAGAGACCAAGAGCCATCGTCTGCGACGACATCTCCGTCTTCGTGCCACCGACGTCGAAGTTCGGACCGAATCCGAGCGACAGCGATGCATTGGGGCACATCGACCATCTGCTCTTGTTCGCCAGCGGCATCGTGTAGCCGAGGTCGCCGCCGAGGGCGATGCTATGGCCACTGATACCGTCGTAGCTCGCCATTCCGAGCGAGCCACCGCCGAACCAACCCTTCGCGTGACCGACCGACAGGCCGCCATCGAACGAAGTCGAGTTCTGGGTCATGCCAACCGCGGCGCCGACGTGCTTCTGGCTCTTCCTGAAGGAAAGATCTCCCTGACATAACTGGGCGGCTGCCGATGTCGTGCAAACCGCGATGCCTGCTACTGCACTAACGAGAGTATGGAGCTTCATTTGGCCTCCAGGGCCAAGGTGTTTTTGACGTTTGCGTGGTAGGCCGACAACAGGCCTTATGGACCTCGCATGACATCTTGACGACATTGGCGCCGCCCAAGTCACCTTCGAGGGCCGTGAGTGCGCAAAACAGGCGATCGGAGGGGAAAGGGCGGACACGGCCAGACCATATGGGAGCCCGACACCCGTAACTACAAACTCAGAAATACCTGGTAAGGGTGGTAGATACGGGTTATGGGATCCGGGGTGACGCGCACGACTCGGAACCCGCATCGCGTATCAATTACTCGCAACAGGTAGTTCTGAGTTTGTAGTTCACTTGGCAAGTGGCCACAATATCAACGTCTGGCGTGTTGCCTCGGCTCCGAAGAGTTCGTTTACCTAATGACTGAGCAGCTCGCGCCAGACGCTCAGCGGCACCCTCCTCTGCCGTCTTCCCCTGCGATTCTGGCGACGCCTAACGACTGCATCGCCATCCTGACAAAGCCGCCAAACAAGAAACCCAACAAAGCCCCACTCGGCTCCAACGTGCGGCTCCAGACCTGGTTCATTCTGGTCGCCCTGCCCCTCATCGGCAGTCTGATCGTGCTGCTCGGCGGCTCGGTCGTTGTCACGCGCGAGCGCGTTCAGGAGCTGGAGCAGGCCCAACGCGCGGGAACCTCGATTGCCGACCTGGAGCGACTCATCGTCGCGCTCGCCAATGAGAGCCGCGAGCTGGCCGCTTCGCTCGTTCCTGTCGCCGCCACCGGAGTGAAGGAAGCCGAGGAGACGCAGGCGCAGCTCGCTGCCGCGCAGGTGCTGACGGACCGCGCCTTCGCGACCAGCATGGCGAGTCTTTCGCTGGACCACGCGACGAGCAACAAGGACCACACCGCGAGCAACCCCGAAGCACTCCGCGCCCTGATCGAGAGGCTGCGGATCGCCGAGAATTACGCGAGGGAGCTTTCGCGCGACAAGCGGTTTGCCGAGGCCGATCAGGCGCTGCAAGAGACGGAGCGCATCGACGAAGATCTGCTCGAGGGCCAGCTGGTGAAGCGGTTCGACCTCGAGCAGGCCGAGCTCGAGCAAGCCCTCAATTCGCTCGAGTCGACTGACTTGTTCAATCGGGTCACGATCGGATCGGCGCGCCGCCGCCTCGACAGCCTGAAGGGGCCGCTCGCGGAGCTCGAGGACGAGATGAAGCTCACGCTCTCATTTCAGCTCATGCTCACGCGTCTCAACAACCGTGTGGCGGGCCTGGCCGAAGGCGATGGCCAGCGACACGCGGAGCTGACGGTATCAACGCGCGCCGCAGTGAAAAGGCTGATCGACGTGTCGCGGTCCACTCCGAGCCGGCAAAACCTGCTCGCCCTTCGCCCCGAGATGGATCATGCGCTGCTACTCGGCGACACCGTCGAGTCGATGCTTCTCTCCAATCGACGTCCCGCTGCGACCGCCATCCTCAGCGGCCCGCTGGACGAATTCAACGATGGAACGATCTTCCCACGACTCGATTCGCTTGCGCGGCAGCAAGGAATGGCATTCAACTCCGCCCTCCTCCCTTTGAGATTGCGGGCCTCGGCGCTCAGTGTCGGCCTCGTGATTTTCACGCTGATCGTGCTTGCGCTCGGACTCGGCGCCCCGGTGATGATCTCGCGCTTCCTGATTCGGCCAGTCGCGTTCCTGACGCGCGTCGCGCGCGAGATCGGTTCGGGCAATTTCGAGACGGAAGTCCGCCGCATCGGAGCGGGCGAGATCGGCGAGCTCCAGGAGAGCTTCATCGACATGAAGGCAAAGCTCAAGCGTCTTCAGGCGGAGCAGGCGGCGACGGAGCGCGCACTTCGCGAGGCGGCCGAGGCGCACCAGGGGCGCGAAGCAGCCGAGGCCGCCAGTCAGGCGAAGAGTGAGTTCCTGGCCAACATGAGCCACGAGATCCGCACGCCGATGAACGGTATCATCGGCATGACCGAGCTCGTGCTCGGAACGGACGTGACGGCGGAACAGCGCGAGTACCTCGAGACCGTGCGGTCCTCGAGTGATGCGCTGCTCGGAATCATCAACGACATCCTCGACTTCTCCAAGATCGAAGCGCGGAAGCTCGAGATCGACCTGATCGATTTCGATTTGCGTTACGCGATGGCCGATACCCTGCGCGTGCTTGCGCCGAAAGCCCACGCCAAGGGATTGGAGCTGGTCTGCCAGATCTCTCCCGCCGTTCCCGCCGCGCTCGGGGGCGATCCATCGCGTCTCCGCCAGATCATGATCAATCTGATCGGCAACGCGATCAAGTTCACCGAGAAAGGCGAAGTAGTAGTTCGGGTCGGATGCGAACGCATCGACACTCGTAAGGTTGCGCTGACGTTCAGCGTCAGCGACACGGGCATCGGCATCGCGCGCGAGCAGCACGCGACGATCTTCGACGCCTTCGTGCAGGCAGACGGATCGACGACACGTCGATTTGGCGGAACCGGTCTGGGCCTCACGATCTCGGCGCGCCTTGCCGAGTTGATGGGTGGAACGATACGGATCGAGAGCGAGCCCGATCGCGGCACGCAGGTCTACGTCGCCCTGCCATTCGAGATCCGAACAGCGATGACAGCTCCGACGCCACACGGTGAGCTCAAGGATCTTCGGGGGCTCGAGGTTCTGGTGGTGGATGACAACGCCACCAATCGGCGGATTCTGGATGAGATACTCAGCACATGGGGGATGCGACCGACGCTGGTCGATGGAGGCCAGGCGGCAATCACGGCGCTCGACCGGGCGCTCGCGGCGGGCAAACCGTTCCCATTGGCGATCATCGATTTTCAGATGCCCGATATCGATGGATTCGATTTGGCTGGACGCGTCAAGGCGCGGCCTGAGCTTGCGACGACGATGATCATGATGCTCTCATCAGTCGGCAATCGGGGTGACGGCGTTCGCTGCAGAGAGCTCGGCATCGAAGCGTACCTCACCAAACCCGTACGGCAATCACTGCTGCTCGAAGCAGTACTGTCCATTCTGGCGGCGAAAAAGCGTCCTCGCCCGCACCCGGTTGTGGTGACGCGCCACACGCTCAACGAGTCGCGCCGATCGCTGCGCGTTCTTGTCGCGGAGGACAACGCCGTCAATCGGAAGCTGGTGACGGCGCTCCTCGGGAAACGCGGTCATACCGTTCGGACCGTCGTCAACGGTCGCGAAGCGATCGCCGCTGTAGCCGAGGAAAAGTTCGACATCGTGCTGATGGACGTTCAGATGCCGGAGATGGATGGACTCGAGGCGACGGCGGCGATCCGGAAGGCCGAGTCGGCGACGGGAACGCACGTGCTTATCATCGCGCTGACGGCTCACGCGATGAAGGGCGACCGGGAGATATGCCTCGCCGCCGGGATGGACGAGTATCTGTCGAAGCCGATAAAACCCGCGGAGCTGTTCGCGATGATCGAGTCGCTGACCGGC
>DASXYR010000503.1:0-3999 GCA_036502385.1 Gemmatimonadaceae bacterium | reverse complement strand
TGCCTTCTGCCTACTGCCTGGCGCGTCCTCCTTCGCTTCCCGCTTCCCGCCTCCCGCCTCCCGCCTCGCGCTTCCCGCTTCCCGCTTCCCGCCTCCCGCCTCCCGCTTCCCTACAGCGCCATCCCCAAACGCCTCAACCCTTCAACAAGCTGCGACTCGTCCATTCCGAAGCCCATTCTGAAGTGATCGGCTACGCCGAAGAAGCGGCCGGGAACCACCAGAGATTCTAGCGCCGATAGTTTCTCGTTGAGCGCGTCCACATCGCCGCCCTCTAACCGCACGAAGCCAACCGTCCCTGTCTCCGGTGCCTTCCACGAGAGGCGCGGGTGCGAGTCGATGAATTTCGTCGCTATCGATCGATTGCGATCCACACGGACGCGCTGTCTCTCCAACAGCATCGGCGCGTTGTCCAACGCCCGCGCCGCCAGTCGCTCGGCGGGGTGCGACATCGAGCTCGCAAACAATCCATTCAAGCGGCGCATCCGCGTCGCAAGGCCTGCCTCCGCCACAATCCACCCCGCGCGCAGCGCAGCAAGCCCAAACACCTTGGTGAGGCTACGTGTGGTGACGAATCGCCGCGAAAGATTGAACGCGGTGCGCGTTGCTCGATCATCGCCATAAAGCCATTCGAGATAGACCTCGTCGACCAGGACGTGAAAATCCCGCGCGTCGGCGAGGTGGGCGAGCTTCTCCAGATCCGCGCGACCCACGCTCGCGCCGGTCGGGTTGTGGAGATTGGACAGAATCACAAGGCGAGTGCGTGGCTTGAGAGCGCGCTCGACGCGGCCCACGTCCACCGCGTAGCCTTCCTCCTCGCGGCGCTCGAAGAAATTGACTTCGCATCCGAGGTACCTGGGAACGGTGACGAGCGGATCGTAGACGGGCATCTCGGCGAGGACGTGATCACCGGCGTCTACCAGCGCGGCACACGCGAGGTGGTTCGCCATTGATGTCCCGTGAGCGAGAACGACGTTCTCGGGCTTCACGCTGTAGCGCTGCGCAATGCGCTCGAGCAGCGGCGGCCATCCGTACTCGTTGTCCGCAACCATCGTGAAGTCGTCGACGCTCGGCGACAGGAGACTCACGTCACACGGCGGGACGCCACTAAAGGCGAGCGTGTAGCGGATCGTTCCGTGCGACCTTGCCCACTCCAGGTATTCACTGTCGCGCACTCTCATCCCGCGATGCCGCCCTGCGCAGCCGGGTTTTGCCGCCGCCAGAAGAGGAAAGCAGGAATGCCGAGCGCGATGAGCAGAGCTCCGAGCAGCGCGTTGCGGGGGTTGGATAGAATCGCGCTGACGACGACGTACACCGCCACGATGACGAACAGCGCTGGCAGAACTGGATATCCTGGCATGCGGAATACCGTTGGCGTTGCTCCCGTCCGCGCGTCGCTCCGCCGGTACGCGAAGATGGTGGCCACAATGAGACCAAAAAATATCCAATCTCCGAACACGACGTAGTCGAGCAGCTGTCCGTACGTGCCGGAGAGCGCGAGAGCAACCGCCCAGACCGCCTGAATGAGGATCCCGCCGGCTGGCGAGCGATACTTCGGATGCAGGCGCGACGCAAATCGGAAGAACAACCCGTCGGCGGACATCGCCTGGAGCATCCGCGGCGCCGACAGAATTCCGCTGTTGACGAAGCCGATGGTGGATACGATGATCCCGACCGCCATCAAGGCGGCGCCGAGCGGACCCATCACCACGCGCATGGTGTCGGCGGCGGGCGCGAGGCTAGCCGCAAGTCCGGTTGGGCCGAGCGCTCGGATGTAGGCGACGTTGGCGAGGACGTAAACAGCGATGACGACCGCAATTCCGATCCCCAGCGACCTAGGCAGCGTGCGCTCGGGGTCGACGATCTCGCTCGCGATGTTGTTCGAGTATTGCCACCCGCCGTAGGCGAATAGTACGGGGATGAGCGCGATCCCCAGCGCGCGAACAACGCCAAGGCCGTGAATCGTCTCGGTGGGGGTTGTCGCGCTGGCGCCGCCACGCGCGAGAAAGATTCCGACGAATATCAGGACCGTGAGCGCGGCGAGCTTGAGAACCGTGAAAATGTTCTGCGTGATGCTGCCGGACCTGATTCCGAAGTAGTTCACGCCGGCGAGTGCGACGAGGAGAGCGGCCGCGAGCGGCTTGATGTACGCAGTCGAGAGTCCAAGGAGATCGACGGTATAGCGCGCGAACGTCACCGCGACGGCGGCGATTCCTCCGCTGTTGATGATGAAGAGAAATGTCCAGCCGTACAAAAAGGCGGCGAGTGGTCCGAAGGCTTCAGTGAGATAGATGTAACCGCCGCCCGCCTGGGGCCGGCGCGCACCCAACTCGGCGAACGCGAGAGCGCCAATGAGCGCGACTCCACCGCCGATGGTCCACGCGGTGAGAATGAACGCCGCGCTGTGTACGCGCTGGGCGACGATGGCTGGATTCAGGAAGATGCCGGCGCCAATTATCCCGCCGATGACCACCATCGTCGTAGAGAATGTTCCGAGGCTACGGATGTACTTCGTTTCGGCGTCGGGATCGGGGCGGCTTTCGGGCATCCACAAAACTGAAGCAGGAAGCCCTCGGGTCGTAAGCCGGAGCTACCTAGCTTTCATATTGGCTTTCCTTTAGGGCAGGATTGTTTTCACCGCCTTCCCGCTTCCCGCTTCCCGCTTCCCGCTTCCCGCTTCCCGCTTCCCGCCCCGCTCGCTCCAGCGCAACTCTATCCCACTTTGCGCGATCCGCCGCCGCCTCGTACGTGCTCTGGAGGAATTCGAGCACCATGCGGTCCGGGTCGTCGGCGGTCCGCACACTCTCGTACGGCAGTATCCATTCGTGGAGTACCGGGTGGTAGTACGCCGCGTCGGGTCGGATCGACGCGTCGGCGAGGCCCGCGGGCTCGGGGTACGAGTACGCGTAGAAGGCCGGCTCCGCCACCGGCGATCCGACGGTTCCGGGCCACCAGCCGGCACTGATGCACTCGTGCGAGTAAGCCTCTATCGTCACGTAGTCGGGGCAGTTCGGAATTCCGCCGGGGTGCCGAGGAGCGGGGCGCCCCGAGAACCGCGTGCACGCGAGATCGAACGAGCCCCACCAGAAATGCGATGGACTGGACTTGCCGATGAACCGGCCGCGGAATTCCTTGAGCGCGCGATCTGCGTTGACCATCGCCTGCCAACAGCGATGTGCTGCGTCGGGGTCGTACGATGCGTGCTGACGGTCGTCGACGAAGGGGAGCGTATCTGCCAGCTCGACGGGCACGGGCCAGATCCGGACGTCGATGTCCAGCGCGTGTAGCAATCGCAGGTACTCGCCGTAAAAGTCGGCGACCGACTGGCTGACGAGCGGAATCGACAGCGTCTCTCCGTCGCTGGTGGATGCGATGAGCTGGTGACTGGTAAAGTCGAAGGTGATCTCGAACGTGCGGCCGTCACGCTCGTACGGCATGGGCGAGGTGGTGAGGCCGCGCGACGTCACGTAGAGCACGATCTGCCACCAATGATTCTGCATCGGGGCGAGGGCGAGCCGAGTCTTGCCGACGATCTGGGTCCAGCGATGCAGCGTCGTCTGGGTGTCAGCCCATTCATCGAGGGTGATTCGCGGCCAGGCAGAAGCTGTCTTTTGCATCCTTTTGAGCCTCGACAAATGCGGGCCGTTTGTCAATCCTGGAACCCAACTACGGGTGGGTCAACTTGTTTTGTCCGGCTTCGAAGTCCGGCTCGTGGAACGACACGGGGAAAGGGGAGAGACCGGTGAGACCGGTGAGGAATTCGATCCTTTCAAACGCCGGATCTGCTTTCAACGGGACAGAATTGGAATTCACCAACAACCCGCGCTCCAACTCAGAAAGGCGCAGTAACAATAGCATTCTCACCGGTCTCACCGGTCTCGCAGATCGTGCCCGCTTGGCAAACAAAGTGGCTAAGCAGTGGCGAGAAACGCGAGTCGGAACTGACCCGCCAGGGCCCAATCTCCCACGGTAGAATGGCCGCGCACAGTTATCGCAGAAGGA
>DASXYR010000502.1:0-5586 GCA_036502385.1 Gemmatimonadaceae bacterium | reverse complement strand
ATTTGGCCGGCGTCCTCTCGAAGTGCTTTGGTGGCGGTTCTCGTCTTCCCGCTTCCCGCTTCCCGCCTCGCGCCTCCCGCCTCCCGCTTCCCGCCTCCCGCCTCCCGCCTCCGCTAACTCCAGAATCCGGCGAGAGCCGATCCGTCCGGTGATTCGCGCAATTTCTCGAACGCGCGCTCGCGAATCTGTCTGATCCGCTCGCGGGTGACTCCCATGAGCGCGCCGATTTTCTCGAGCGTCATGGCGTCAGAGCCCTGCTCCAAACCGTAGTAGAGATGAAGGATCTTGCGCTCGCGCGGCGTGAGGTATTTCCGGAAGACCCGGTCGATGAATTCCTTCATCAGGTGGAAGTCGGTGACGTCCTCGATCTCACCGCCATCGACCCCGGCAAACCGCTCGCCGAGCGTGCATGCTTCGCGGTCCGACCGGTCAATTGGAGCGTCGAGGGAGATCTCGGTGGCCGACATCTGCTTGGCCGAGCGAACTGCGTCGGGAGTTTCTTCGAGGAGCCGGCCAATCTCGTTGTCGGTCGGGTCGCGCTTGAGAACCTGGGAGAGAACCGTCTGGGCGCGGGCCAGCTTGATAAGCTGCGAATTCTGATTCAGCGGAATTCGGACGCTTCGTGTCTGTTCGGCGAGGGCTTTCAGAACCGCCTGTCGGACCCACCACACTGCGTAGGAGATGAACTTTACGCCCTGGTCCGGGTCGAACTTTCTGACCGCCTTGAGGAGGCCTTCGTTGCCGATGGCGACGAGCTCTCCGAGGTCGAGTCCGTGACCCTGGTACTTCTTCACATATGAGATGACGAATCTGAGATTCGCGGTGACCAGCCGCTCTGCTGCTTTCTCGTCGCCTGCCTGAGCCCGACGAGCCAGACGCCGCTCTTCTTCGGCGTCGGTGATCAGGGGAAGCTTTTGTATGTCCTGGAGGTACTGGTCGAAAGCTGTGGAGGGGGAGGAACGGAAGAAGCCTTTAGATCTACTCTCGCCCGTTGTCTGCATAAGCCCCTGTAGGTAGCGACACGATCGAATGGCGCGCCTGGGTGACGCACCCGGTAATCTGGACGCGCACGTTAACTACGGGTGCACTTAACCGTCAACAGCCACGTTTCATGCCAAAATCAGGCTTGCGGATCTTTGGGCTTCGTTCGGGTTGTCGCCATTACGATGGCCATTCCGATCAGTATGATGCACCCAACTATGACCCAGACCTGCGATACGCCGAGTAGAATCGCGCCGATTGCGAGGCCGATGATGAGAACGATGAATCCGATCAGGTAGGTGCTGAAGGATGACATGTTGGGGTCTCGGGTTGGATTTTCGAGCGGCAAGCGAGCAATTGTAGGGCCAGATGTGACCTGCAAAAATCAGCTGTTACCGCTTCGCCAGCCCGTCAAAACGCTGCGGCGTTAGCGAGTCGTTGGGAACCTGCTCGATCTCGCGCGCGACGAGTGATGCGCTTCCCCAATGGCGTCCGAACCGCGCCGCTTCCTTGCAGTTTGGATTCCAGATGTCGAGTGTCGCACCAAGGACGTTGCCGCCTGTGTCGTCGACGAGATAGCGACCCAGGTACTGGTCGCCGAGGAAGACTTCGACGTAGCGGGCGAGGGGGAAAATCCGCGGATCCGCAGCGACGATTCCGTGACGCGTCAGCCGGCCGCGACGGGTCTCACCCTTGACGCAATACTGGGTGAGAGAGACGGGAATCGTGACGCCTTCCGGCGCGCGCGCGAATTTGGAGGGCATGAGGGGGATGATCCCTCTCTTCATCATGATCGCTTCGTGGGCCGTCGCGCGCATCATTCGGCCCGCTTCGGGCACCACATCGACGCCATCGGCGATCGGTTTCGCGATTGCGGTCGTCGCTCGTGCAACGGTGGCCGCCGTCGAAGGAAGCGCTTTCGCAATCTCGGTGACGGTTGTCTTGAGCGAGCCGGCGAGGTTCCCGGCCGTCTCGTGCATGCTCTCGATCGCGGACAAGTCCGCGGGCTCGAGCTGGGGACCCTTCTGGGGAGGGATCTCGGTGCCGGCGTCGACGCCGGCCTCCATCAAGGAAAGGGAAGGAAGCGCAACGGCTCCCGTACCGATCAGAGTGAGGGCGAGAGTTACAGCGATGCCGGTGCGGACGAAATCAGACCGGCGCGCTGGCGCGCGCTCAGTGCTGGCCTCCAGTTCCCTGGGTTCCCGAGAGATTCTGCCAATTTTCATTTAGCACCTCCCGAAGCTGATCGTCACCGACTGAAACAGTCCATCCAGTATCCTCGCCCGCCATCGCTCCTATCTTGAGCGGGAGGGCAAACGTCAACCTGCCTGACCGTCCCTTCTTATCCGACCGCATCGCCTCAACGACGTCATCACCCCTGAATCCGGGGGGGAGAGCGGTTGGGAGTCCGGCCAACTCCAGCGACTGTTTTACCGTCGCGGCGGTTCCGGCCTGAGCCAGGCCGACTCTTTCGGCCAGCTCACTCTCAAGTGCCATCCCGATCGCGACTGCCTCGCCATGAAGAAGCGAAAAGCCGCTAATCAGCTCGACGGCGTGGCCAATCGTATGGCCAAAGTTAAGAATCTTTCGAAGGCCCTCCTCCCGCTCGTCGCGGGAAACAATTTCGGCCTTGATCTCAATGCTACGGACGATGAGCGAGAGCATGCTGTCACTCTTCGGACCCGCAGCCGACAGCAACCGGGAAGCGTCGCTGGCGACGACATGAAGATAAGGCTCGTCGGCAATTACGCCATGCTTTAGTGCTTCTGCAAGTCCCGCACGAAGCTCCCTAAGTGGAAGCGTAACAAGGAGTTGCGGGTCTACAAGCACAGCAGTAGGTGAGTGGAAAATTCCCACCAGATTCTTCCCGGCCGGGGTATCGACTGCCGTCTTGCCTCCGATCGAGGCGTCGATCATAGCCAGCAAAGTCGTGGGCACTTGAACGACCGGAACGCCCCGCATGAATGTGGCTGCTACAAAGCCGGCGAGATCCCCAACGACCCCTCCGCCGAGGGCAATGATTGTCGAGTCCCGGCCGAATCCCCTGGCAAGTAATTCGTCTGTCAACCGGGCCCAGCTTTCCCGGGTTTTGTTGGACTCTCCGGCGGGGACGGTGAGGAGCTCAATGCTGCCAGGATCGAACTGGGCTTCGACCTTGTGGCCGTACAGCGGACCGACGTTCGAGTCCGTGATGATGGCGTATTTGTGGGCTGGAGCGAGCTGGCGCGCTACGGCTCCGATCTCCGAAAGGAGGCCAGCGGCGATCCGGATGGAGCATCCGCCCAGATCGATCTCACGCCCCTCTCCCCGCGCGGCGGGGCCTACCAGGTTACTTCACCAGCTCCGGTGTGGACGTTGGCCACGCGCGCGAGCATGAAGAGTAGATCAGAGAGGCGATTGAGATAGATGACGACGAGCGGCGGTATCTCCACCTCCCGCTGAAGTCGAACCACGCGTCGCTCGGCTCGGCGGCACACGGTGCGGGCAACGTGCAGCACTGCGCCCTTCCGGCTGCCCCCCGGGATGATGAACGCCTTGAGAGGCTCGAGCTCCCTTTCGCAGTCGTCGATGGCGTGCTCGAGGTCCTCGATCCTCCGCTCGTCGATGTTCGCCTTCGCGAGGTGACCGTGCATCTTCTCCAGGTCGGGCGTTGCCAGCAGGGCGCCGATGCTGAAGAGATCTCGCTGCATCGGGACGAGGATCTCATCGACCCGGGGCATTGGCTCGATGGCGCGTGCCATGCCGAGCACGGCGTTGAGCTCGTCGACGTCGCCGTACGCTTCGACACGGTCGTCGTCCTTCTGGACTCTGCCGCCTCCGAATAGCCCCGTGTCGCCGGCGTCGCCGGTTTTGGTGTAGATCTTCATTGAAGGGATAATGTAACGCTGGCCCTTGGAGCTATCGATTGACAATCGATGCTTGGCTGGCGTGGTTGCTTATGATGAACTGGAAACTTTTCCGATGATCAGCGGTCCGGATGGCGACAGCCCCAAGGCTGACTGGCGGGAGGATTTTCCTCTCGGCGATGGGACCGCCGAGATGGGGGCGACGGTCTACTGTCCCTACTGCAACGAGACGGTCGAGATAGCCATCGATCCTGGCGGGGGCTCGGCGCAGCAGTACGTGGAGGATTGCGAGGTGTGCTGCCAGCCCTGGACGGTGAGTGTCCTGTACAGAGGCGATGGTAGCGCCGAGGTGAGCGTCGTGCCGCTCGACGAGTAGGCGGGAACTGGACTTTGGTGAACCAGTAGCCGGATAGCAGTTTCGTGGCGTCGGGATCGGGACGTTTCTTAGGCATCCACAACACTGAAGCAGGCGGCTGCCAGCTTTGCAGCTGGAGCTACCTAGCTTTCATACTGGCGTTCTGGTTTTGGAGCCTCTTCGTGTGCGTGCTATTTCTTCCGGCGTGCGGTCCATTCGGGTTCCAGGATCGCGTAGCGAACCAGCGACTCGTAGCGATCCCATTTTACCGCGCAGTCGCGCTCTATTCCCTCCTGCTGCATCCCCAGTTTCTGCATCACCTTTCCTGAGGCGGGATTGCGGACGAAATGGGTCGACTCTATGCGGTGAAGGCCCAAGGTCTGGAAACCAAAATCGAGTATGCTCGCACTCGCCTCTGTCGCGAATCCATTGTTCCAGCGATCAAGCGCAATCCAGTACCCCAGCTCGGCACGGCGGTGTTCGCGGTTGATCTGCATCAGACTGACCACGCCCGCCAGTTTGCCGTTGCTGGTCTCGAGAATCGCGTAGGTCACGCCGGTGCCGGCGGCCCACGCAGGGGCGTGGGTTTCGATCCAGCGCGTGGCCGCGCCGACAGGGTAAGGGTGCGGAATGTTGAGCGTGGTGTCGGCGATCTCGCGCATGCCAGCGAGGCGCTCGACGTCCCAGGCGTCCTCGAGGACGAACGGACGGAGCGTGAGCCGCGTCGTAATCAGGGTTGGCTGGTCCGGCACGGTTGACAGTCTAGTAGAGGCCGCGCTTCTCCGCATCGTGACGCGCCCGAATCAGCGTCCAGAGCATGCCGGCATCGCCAAGTCCAATTCCACCCCAGAAGCAGAGACCGGCGTAGCGGGTATCGGTGGTGTGAAACGACCAGAACATCAGGAAGATCCCGACCACGAACCAGACTACATATTCGGGGGCATATCGTATCCACAGCGCTCTCGTCTGCGATCTCAGCTCGCGCTCGAACTGCTCCAGCTCGATCGCACGTTCTTCCATCGTGAGCTTGCGCCTGTGCCAGACGTACGGGGATGTGCTCGGCTCAGTCATCTGGTTAGAGTTTAGAGCGCGCCGCGTGTGGTCGCCAGAACGCGGAGATGGCTGGCGGGCTGACCCGCTACTATATATTTCGCCTACAGATGACTCACCCGATCACCGACATCACGATCATTGGCGGCG
Organism: Gemmatimonadaceae bacterium; assembly: GCA_036502385.1. GTDB lineage: Bacteria > Gemmatimonadota > Gemmatimonadetes > Gemmatimonadales > Gemmatimonadaceae > UBA4720. The sequence goes on along the minus strand of DASXYR010000502.1, from coordinate 204 downwards.
GCCCTACCGGACTGTTCGCCTCTTTTTATTCGGGCATGCGGGGGGCAACGGCGCAGATAGTAGATGCCCTGCCGGAGCTCGGGGGGCAGCTCACCGCCCTCTACCCCGAGAAGTATATCTTCGACGTGGGCGGGTTCTCGAGGATTCTCGCCAAGGATCTGGTCAAGGCGCTACGTGAGCAGACCGACCAGTTCCACTTCAAGG
>DASXYR010000501.1:0-2578 GCA_036502385.1 Gemmatimonadaceae bacterium | reverse complement strand
ATTCTCACCGGTCTCGCTGGTCTCCCTGATAGTGCCCGCCGCCAACATAGAGCGGGTTAGGCTTACGGCGAACCTCGCTTCGCAGCAAGCGCGTTCCAGCGCGCAACAACCTCCTTGTACTGCATCCTCGCTTTCGCCACGGCATCGAGTTCTCTCGAAGTCGGAGCAACATCGGATTCCTGCATCGCCATCGCTGCCGCCATCATCGCCGCTCCTGCACTCACCAAAGTCGGTGGCCCGCTCGGCGCTTGACGGAATCCAAATCCTGGTCTCCCGCCCCGCGCTGGCGGCGGCGCTATCGAGTCTATCTGCGACTTCAATCCAGGGTCGGCGGGACTCGTGAGTCGGTCGGACCTGCCGCGCGCTGTCACGTACGCTGCGTGCAACGCGACAGCTCCGTCGTACATCTCGCGCGACAGGCTCGCCACCTGCGCCATCGCTGCCGCGGGAGCTTTCACACGCGGATCCAGAACGAGTGTTAGCGGCTGTGTGTAGGTCTTGCCGTCAGCAACAAGGCGTACTGTGTACGCGCCGGGCGGAGCCCACGGAGTATTTGTCACGACGTACGTTCGATGCGGAACCGCTCCGCCCTCCGACTGACTCGCGGCATCGATGGGATCGAAGCGCATGTCCCACGTGAAGCGATGCATTCCCGCGCGCGTCGAGAGCGCAAAGTTCGGAGCTGCCCAGTAGAGGGGAACCGAACAGTGTGGCGCGCCGGTATTTCGCTGGCAGATCCTGTTGTATTCCTCGGAATTCAATGCCGGATCGGGCCCGGGGATCGTGTCGCGGCTCGAGTACGTTCGAATGACTTTCCCACCGGGGTCCACGATCTGGAGATTGACCGTACCCGCGTTTGCGCCGAGGTAGTAGTCGATGACCGCGCCGGCCGGCGGATTCTCGCCTGCGGGAATTTCGGGCGGCCACGGCGTTGGATCGTTTTCCGCGAATCTCACCCGGACCGCTGTCGCGGGCTTCACGAGATACGATGAGGTCCGCGCGTTGCCCTCCGTCGCCATCGCCCGCAACGGTGTCACGTTGTCGAGAATCCAGAAGCCTCGTCCATGAGTAGCTGCGATGAGATCCGAGCAGAGGCAGGTGGGATCATCCTTCAGCTGCAGATCGCGCACCGAGATCGCCGGCATGTTGATGCGAAGCGATTGCCAGTGGTCCCCATCGTCATAGGAGACCCATACCTGGGTGTCAGTGCTTCCATATAGCAGGCCCTTCACCCTCGGATCTTCCCGGATCGAGTTCGTCACCGCGCCCGCGGCGATACCGTTGTCGATCTCCGTCCACGTATGGCCGCCGTCATGCGTCCGCCACAGATGTGGATTCATGTCGTCGACGCGCATAGTGTTCGCGGCTGCGTACGCGGTGTTCGCGTCGAAGTGCCCGGCCTCGATGTTGAAGATGCGCGTCCACGGCTTGATCGAAGGCGGCGTGACGTTCGTCCACTTCGCGCCGCCGTCGGTCGTCACCTGGATGTTGCCATCGTCGGTTCCTGCCCAGAGGACGTTGATGTTCTTTGGCGACGGCGAGAGCGCCGTGATCGTTCCGAGCGGCGCGGGCGTAACGGTGCTCGCGTATTTGCCCGCGTTGGCCGGGACTGCCCACGTCTGCCGCGCGAGATCAGGGCTGATCCGCGACCAATCTCTGCCGCCATTCGTCGTCTTCCACACCGCGTTGGAGACGTAGTACATCGTGTTCGGATCGAGCGGCGACCAGTTGATCGGCATCGTGCGAACGTTCCGGTTGTAGCTCTCGCCGTTCGGGCCCTTGCCGCTCATGTCGGGGCCGACCTGTGTCGTCTGCGACGTCCGTCGATCGTATAGCGACACGTTGGTGCGCGCGCTTCCGTAGACGAGGTCCGGATCCTTCGGGTCCGGCGCGGCGATTCCGTATTCCTGGATGTTCACAGGATGCCAGTCGTGGAAGGTGATCTCGCCGTCGGGTGAGCGGCTGTCTACGCACGCGGAGCCCGAATCCTGCTGTCCGCCGCACACGCGATACGCGAAGGTGTTGTCCGTCGAGACGTGATACATCGCCGCCGTCGGCTGCGTGTACCAGTTGCTCCACGTCACGCCACGGTTTGCCGAGACGACGGCGCCCTGATCGGAGACGGCAAGAATGACGTCGGTGTTGTTGGGATTGACCCACACACGCTGGTAGTCATCGCCACCCGGCGAGCCACGCACCGCGGTCCACGTGACGCCGCCGTTCTCCGAGCGCCACATCACGACCGATGCGCTGTAAATCACGTTCTCGTTTTTCGGATCGACGGTGACCGTGGGAAGATCGCCGCCACCGATCCGTGCGAGCGGACGTTGATCCATCGCGCGCGTCGAGTCGCTTATCACCGGAGCCCAGTGCTCGCCGCCGTCGGTTGTCTTGTAGAGGTTCACCACGCCGGTAACGCTGTTGCTCGCCGTCGCCGTCGCCGCCAACGCGTAGATCACCTTCGAGTTGCTCGGCGCGATCGCGATGTTTGCCTGAATCACGCCGGGTAAACCGTTGGTGAGCTGATTCCACGTCGATCCGCCGTCGGTGGATTTGAAGACGCCGTTGGCGGCGCCGC
>DASXYR010000500.1:0-6720 GCA_036502385.1 Gemmatimonadaceae bacterium | reverse complement strand
GAAGGCACCACGACCACGCCATTCGACATGACGGTGCTCAACGACATTGATCGCTTCCACCTGGCGGAAGACGTCATACGTCGCACAGGGCTCGCGTCGACCGCAAACCACGTCATTGAGACCATCCATGAGAAGCTGGCCGAGCATTCGCGCTACATCTGCGAGCACGGCGAAGACATGCCCGAGATCAGGGATTGGCGCTGGAGCGTGCGCGCGGAAGATTCAGCGTGACGGCACCTGGCGAGCCGTCGATTCTTGTTCTGAACGTCGGCTCGTCAACATTGAAGTTCGGGCTCTTTCCGCTGGCAGAAGGTGATGATCCCTTATTGCACGGGGTGCTCGAGTACGCCGGAAGAGAGGGCGGCCTGTTACGCCTCGTTTATTCCGGCGAGCGCAAGCAAGAGTCGGTGCAGGTGGCTGCGACTCGTGAGTCCGGTGCAAGGGAATTGCTTGACTACCTGGAACGGAGCTCGCTCTTCAAATCCGTGCGCGCCGTTGGGCACCGGCTTGTACATGGGGGCTCAAAGCTTCGAGCGCCGATAGTTGTCGATGCGGCGGTCCGCGCTCTGCTCGAGGAAGTCGTTCCGCTCGCGCCGGATCATCTACCCACAGAACCGGGCGCGATGGACGAAGTTGCGCGCTTCGCGTCCGCCGTCCCACAGGTTGCCTGCTTTGACACCGCTTTCCACGGCGCGATGCCCCGCGTAGCGCGTCTCTTCGGACTGCCAAGATCGCTTCTCGATTCAGGGGTGCTTCGATACGGTTTTCACGGACTCTCATATGAGTACGTGACAGACGCTCTCCGAAAGCGCGGAGAGCTCCCTGCGCGCACGATCGTCGCGCACCTGGGAAACGGGGCGAGCATTGCCGCGGTACGGGACGGCGTCGGCATTGATACGACGATGGGCCTGACTCCCACGGGAGGAATGGTGATGAGCACACGATCCGGCGATCTCGATCCGGGCATCCTGCTCTATCTCCTTCGCTCGCGCGGATTTTCCGCCGACGGCGTCGACGATGCCACCAAGCACAAGGGTGGCCTGCTCGGCATTTCGGACTCGAGCTCCGATGTACGCGATCTGCTTGCAGCGTGCGCCAACGATCCCAAAGCGGAGGAAGCGATCGGAGTTTTCTGCTATCAGGCGAAGAAATTCATCGGCGCATACGCAGCCGCGCTTGGCGGCATCGATGCGCTTGTCTTCACTGGCGGAATCGGGGAGAGATCGCCGGATGTGCGCGCGCGGATATGTGAAGGACTTGGATTCCTCGGGATCGAGATCGATGCGGCATCGAATGGAGAGAACGCGGAAACCATATCTGCCACCGGGAGCAAGGTCAGGGTTCGCACCATCAAGACAAATGAGGAGGCGATGATCGCGAGACACACGAGACAGGCCGTTAACCCCTGATTGTGAGGCTCGCCCCGAAACCGTAGGGCATTCCCTCACTCCGAAACGGTCTATCCCCCAGAAAATCCTCTCTCATGCCCGACTGATCCTTTGGCGCGGCGTCGGCATGTTAATTCATGACGAAAAGCGCCCTTTCTGCCACACTGCTATTTGGAGTCTGCGCCCTGAACTATCCCGACGCGCTGCCCCAGCCACTTCCGTTCTCCATTGGAGAGAGAGTGGGCTATGACGTCTCGGTCGACAACGGACGCAAAGTCGGCGACGGAACGATGTGGATCGAGGGACCCGTCGACGTGCGGGGCACCAGCACCTACCTGCTCCGCTTCGACTCTAAAGTACGAATAGCCTTACTGACAGGCGTCAGCCACAGCTCCTCATGGTTCGATCCCGTCAGAGGGTTGTCGCTGCGCTTTCTAAAGCACGAAAAAAATCCGCTCACCCACGACGATGTTTCGGTCGACATGTATCCCGACCAGAAGACGTGGAAGTCGGTCGATGGGGAGGGGGGCAGCAGTCCCGACGCTCTTCCTCTCGACGAGCTCTCGTTCATCTACTTCATCAGAACGCTGCCGCTCACACCCGGGGCGACGTATCAGTTCGATCGACACTTCGACGCGGCGCGCAATCCCGTCGTGATAAACGTCATCCGCCGAGAGATGATCCCGACTCCAATGGGTGAGCTCAAGACGGTTCTCGTGGAAATGCGGGTCCGCGACCCGAAGCACTATAAGGGCGACGGAGTCATCCGCTTCAATCTCACCGACGACGAATGCAGGCTTCCGGCGAGAATCGAGAGCACCATGCCGATCGTTGGAAAGGCGGTCCTGACGATGAAATCGGAAAACGCCTCCGCGCAGTGCGCGAAGCACTAGTCCGAGAGCAGTCCGATCTTCAGCGCGAAGTCGACGTAGTCAGAGCGGTGCGCTAATCCCAGCTTCTCGTTGATCCGCTGCTTGTACGTATCGACCGTCTTGGGACTGATGAACAGCTTCTCCCCGATCTCGGGCGCGCTGTAGCCCCTGGCTACGTATCTCAAGACATTCTGCTCGCGCTCGGTGAGCTTATCGTATTTCGTGCGCTCGTCCGCGTGCTCGGCTTTGCGCTGAATCCGCTGGGCGAGGGCGCGAGCCGCCGAAGGCTGCATGTACATGTCGCCGGCGGCCACCGCGCGCACGGCGTCGATGAGCTCGCGATCGGCGGCGCTCTTCACCAGGTATCCGTTCGCGCCTGCCTCGAGCAGTGGAACGAGGTACGAATCCTCCGCGTGCATGGTGAGGATGAGGATCCGTGCCCTCGCCTTACTGCCCACGAGCTCCTTGGTAGCTTCGACGCCATCCATTTCGCCCATGGACAGGTCCATCACTATTACGTCGGGATCGAGGCGCTGGGCCAGTGAGATCGCGTCCTTGCCGTTCGCTCCCTCTCCGATCACCTGAATGTCTTTCGCGCTGCCGAGGACGGCCTTGAGACCCGCGCGCACGACCGCGTGGTCGTCAACGAGCACTACCTTGATCACGCCATCGTTGCCCAAGCTGACTCCTCCTCGACTCTTACCGTCGCCACGACGCGGGTACCACGGCCCCCGGCCCCACTATCAATATGCAGATCTCCACCCGCCAACGAGAGGCGTTCCCGCATGCGGCAGAGGACCGGGTTGGACCGCACGGTCTCGAGGGGCTCGTCGAGCCCGGAGCCATCGTCAACGATTTCGAGCTCGACGACGCCGTCCGGCCGCGCCGAAAGCATGATAGTCGCGCTGCCGGCATCGGCATCTCGTTCCACGATGCGCAGTGTTTCCTGCGCAATCCTGTACAACGTGGTGGAAAGGGCGCCCGTTATCGATACCCCTGCGATGCTGCAACTGACTCTGACATCGATGAGCGACCGCTGCCTGGTGGCATCGGCAAGCGATGCAAGAGCGGCTGGCAGGCCCAGATCGTCCGCGACTCGGGGATGGAGCGACCTCGAGAGGGTTCTGATCTCCTCCAGCGCTGAGCGCAGGAGATCACGTGCGCTCGCCAATGGAACGCTCCCGGTGTTGAGCCCGACCTGGTTGGCTGCGGCCGCTACTTGAAAGCCGGCCGCGGCAAGAGTTTGTGCAACGGAATCGTGGAGATCGCGCGCAACCTGCGCCCGCTCCTTCTCCTGCGCGTAGACCACTTCGGCTCCGAGCTTCCGCATGCGGTCACGACCCGCCGCGAGGTTGTCCAGCATTTCGTTCATCGTGGTGGCGAGGTGCGCCAGATCCGGGTCGGCAATGAGTGAGAGTGGAACGCGCTCTCTGACTTTCCCCTCGGAGACGCGCCTGGCGATCTTCTCGAGATCCTGGACCGGCTTCAGAGCGAGTCGCACGAGCACGTAGTTCACGGCCACTCCCGCAGCGAGTGCGCCGAAGATGATGGCCAGATCGGACCAACGCGTCGGAGTCGAGTTCAGTGGAAAGAGAAGCGCGATCGCGATACCAACGATCGTCAGATTCGCCCCAAGAACTTTGGTCTCGAGTGAAACGCGAAGAATCGCGCCGAGCCATGAAGGCATGGAACGCAGCTGCACTCTTCGGGTCACGGGAGTGAAATTCGTCATCAGCGCCTGACCGACCGCAGACATGTCATTTCACCACTAGCGCGGTAACCATTCCGAACATCCCATGCTCCGACTCGGCGTGGGGCAGGATATGGCAGTGGAATGCCCAGGTTCCCGGATTGTTGCAATTGACGATCACGTCCCATCGCTCGCCCGGCGCGATGTTGAGCGTATCACACTTCCAGGGTGCAGGCTGGAGCCATCCGTCCTTGGCGATGACAGTCATGTGCATCCCGTGCAGATGCATCGGGTGAATCATCATGCCTTCGTTCATGTATCGAATGCGCAGCTTCTGGCCGAGCTTGGCGACGATTGGCTCCGTCGCGGGAAAGCTCTTGCCGTTGAAGGTGTAGCCGTGCATGCCGTCGTTGAGGACGAGGACATAATCGATGTCCGCCTTTTCGATCGGCGCCGGGTTCTTCGGCTCGATGATGAATGCGCCAAGTAGTCCCAGACCGACCTGTGTCGCGGAATTGTGGTGCGAGTGGTACATGTGCGAGCCGGGATTGGGCGCCGTGAATTCGTAGGTGTGCGTCTCGCCTGGCTTGATCGGCTTTTGCGTGATGAAGGGCACGCCGTCCTGATCGTTCGGCAGCTCGACGCCGTGGAAATGAACGGCGGTCGATTCACTCAGCTCGTTCTTCACGACGAGCCTTACGCGATCGCCCTCGCGTACGCGAATTTGGGGGCCCGGAACCTGTTCGTTGTAGGCCCACGCTTCGACCATCTGGCCCGGCGCGGTCTCCCATTGAATTTTCTTGGCGGTGATCTCGAAGATCTTCACACCGTTTTCGAGTCGATGCGCGAGCAGCTGATTGCCCTTTCCGGCCGTTTTGGCGGGAAACGCCTTGATGCCGGACTCATGCATTTTATCCATTGCATCGGAAGCAGCTGCAGCGGATACAGGGGCTGGATTGGGCGCCATGGTGCCGCCGCTGTTGTCGGCAGCGCTGCCTTTGGTACCTTGAGCACGCGAGTCAGGAACTCCGCAGGCGACCGCCGTTCCACCTACAATCGCGGTGAGTGCAGTCTTTCTCAGGAAGTTACGCCGCGAGGTGACCAGTGCCAGCAGTTCGGACGCGCTCTTGTGTGCGATCTTTTCGCTCATCGTCGGTTCCGGAATTGGTTGTAATACGCTTCCAGTGAACCTACGATCGACAGCGGTCTTACTCTGTCGTGAGTTGGAGGATAGTTCTAGGGATAAACTCTACATTCCACGTAAGGGAACACCCGACACGAATGCCTGAACGGATAACGCACGACATACTCGCCGAGATCGTTGGAATTGCCGCCGACGCGGTGATCTGCATGGACGAATTTCAGCGCGTCACGTTCTTCAACAAGGGCGCGGAAAGAATCTTCGGCTACGAGCCCCAGGAAGTCGTTGGCGAGCGCCTGGAGATGCTGATGCCCGAGCGCTATCGCGGCAACCATGCGCGACAAGTTGCCGAATTCGGGCGGTCGAAAGTCACCGCGCGGAGAATGGGGGAGCGACGCGAGATCGCCGGCCTCCGAAAGAATGGCGAGGAGTTCCCTGCCGAAGCGGCGATATCGCAGGTGCAACAGGGTGACAGCGTCATCTATGCGGTGGTGTTGAGGGATGTAACTGTCCGCAAGAGGTTCGAGCAGCGCCAGGAATTCCTCGCCGTCGCCGGTGAGAAGCTCGCGTCCTCATTCGGCTCCGGCGAAGTCCTTCACCATGTGGCGGATCTGGCGGTTCCGGCACTGGCTGATGGCTGCATCCTCGAGAATCGGGTCGACGACGGATTCCGGGCTGGGGCAGTAGCGCATTCGGTTCCGGACGTCGATCAATTGCTGCAGCAGATCACGAGATCAGGGCTGAGGAAACCGCCGGCCGGTCATCCGCTGTCGGAGATTCTGCGGACCCGCAAGCCGGTACTGTTGCAAAGCGACGCGGCCGTCCGCCTCGTTGAGAACAGCGCGATGCCGGCTTATATCAGTGGCATTCGCGCCATGAATCCGCAGGCAGCGTTATTTCTGCCTCTGCTCGCGCGGGAGCAGCTCATCGGGGTGCTCTCTCTCTTTCGCTCGGCGCGCGGCTTCGACGGCGACGATCTCGCGTTTTCGGAAGACCTGGCCCGCCTCGCGGCGCTCGCGCTCGACAACTCACGCTTGTTCGACGCGGTGCGCGGGAGTCTCAGAGCGCAGGAAGAGATGGTCGGCGTCGTGTCTCACGATCTCCGGAATCCGGTCGCAGCAATCAAGATGCTGAGCCGAGCGCTTCTAGACTCACATGTGCGAGGGTCGATCGATACCGGGCAGAACCTTGCGTTGATCGCCGAAGCGGCTGACCAGATGGACACGCTGATCAGGGATCTTCTCGACGTGAACAGCCTCGACGCCGGAAAGCTCAGGATAGTCACGGAGCCGATCGAGCCATCCGCGCTGCTCACGGAAGCGCTGCGAACGCTACAGCCCCTGGTACGCGAGAAAGAAATCGCGCTCGATGTTCAGATCGAGGTGGGGCTTCCGAGAGTGCTCGCAGATACCGAGCGGATTCAGCAGGTCTTGTCGAATCTCGTGGGAAACGCGATCAAGTTCACGCCGAAGGGCGGCAAGATCGTCATCACGGCACGGAGCGACGACCATCATGTGACAGTCTCGGTTGCCGATAGCGGCAGTGGAATCCGCGAAGAGCACCTTCCCAAGGTCTTCGATCGTTATTGGCAGTCCACGCGGACCAACCGGCAGGGCGCCGGACTCGGGC
>DASXYR010000499.1:0-3259 GCA_036502385.1 Gemmatimonadaceae bacterium | reverse complement strand
TCAAGGGCGCGGGCATTAATGTAAGCCTCTTCATCGATCCTGACCCGAAGCAAATCAAAATGACGCGCAAATTGGGCGCCGACGCGTTCGAAATGCACACCGGTGACTACGCAGATCATCTCGGCAATCCGGCAACTCTCGCCGCGCTCGTCGAGGGTGCCAGGATCGGCGCTGGTGAAGGCCTCCACGTCTACGCCGGTCACGGACTTAGCGTGAAAAATGTCGGACCCGTCGCGGCGATCCCCGAGGTGACCGAGCTCAACATCGGCCACTCGATCATCAGCCGCTCGATTTTCGTCGGACTCGAAGAAGCAGTTCGCGAGATGCGCCGGGCAATGGACGCGGCGCGCCCAACTGCCGAGATTTGATCGGATGAGCGCGGCAGACGACACCATTCCGATTTCATCTCTTTTCTTCGACGACGTCGGCCCGCATGTAGTGCGCGCCGGATACGCGCCCGAGAATCGAACCGGCGCACGCTACACTCCCGCCCGCGGTCACGAATTACAGGCATTGCTGTCAACGAGCATCGCGCAGCTCGGTGGAGTGTCGCGTGAGAGAACGCGGCGCACGCCGGTTCTGCCGGCGCCTGTGCCAATTGACACTCTGATCTATCGCGGACGCGCAGCACTCGACCGCGCCCTCGAGATTCGCGCCGAGCTGGCTGGTGCAATGCCTGACCGTGAGATAATCGACGAGCTGCTCGATCTCGTCGCGCTCGCCGCAACTGAGTAGCTGATGAAATTCAGCTGGAGGAGCGCGGTAGGTATCGCGCTCAGCGTCGTCCTCCTGTGGTGGACGCTTCGCGATGTGTCCCTCAGCGTCGTATGGCACGAGCTCGCGAGCTCGAGCTTGCCGCTGTTTCTCGCGTCCGCTTTCTGCGCTACGCTCATCTTCCCGCTTCGCGCGCGGCGCTGGCAGACAATTCTCCAGCCCGTCGCTCCGAACACGCCGCTGGGTCCGCTCTGGAGATCGACTGCAATCGGGATGATGGTCAACAACCTCGTTCCAGCGAGAGCCGGAGAAATTGCACGCGGCTACGCGTTGACTAAGGAGACAGGAATTCCCCTCCCTACATCCATAGCCTCGCTCGCAGTCGATCGTTTGTTCGACATGCTCGTGCTCCTGCTTCTTGCGGGCCTGGCATTCTTTGACCCGGCCTTTCCCCGCGGAGCACGGATTGCGGGACAATCCTTAGGCAGTCTCGCTCAGGGATCGATAGGGCTCGTCGTTCTTCTCGTAGCTGCTCTATACGCGCTCGCGTTTTTCCCGCAGCAGCTGGTCCGCGCGTATGAGCTTTTCGCGCGCCGCATTTCGCCAACGCTCGAGACAAAAGGAAAAGCAGCACTGATAAACTTCAGTGAAGGGCTCAGTGTTCTGCGAAGTCCTCGGCGTTTTCTTGCGGTTCTTGCGTGGACAATCCTCCACTGGCTCGTCAACGCCCTCGCATTCTGGCTCGGCTTCAAGGCTGTGGGAATGAGTCTTCCGTTCTCCGCGGCGCTGTTCCTTCAGACATTGATTGCGATCGGCGTCGCGCTTCCATCAGCACCCGGATTTTTCGGTGTGTTCGAGAAGCTCGCGAACGTTGGTCTCGCGATTTACGGAATCGGTCCGGATCGCGCCACGAGCTGGGCAATCGGTTACCACATCCTCAGCTTCATTCCAATCACCGTCATCGGCGTCTACTACTTCGTTCACCTTGGCCTGCACTTCAAGGAAATCGAAACAGCCCGGGAGTCGTCGGCATGACAGGCCCAGCCGCACGAATTGCCGCCCAGGCAAAGCTCAACCTTCACCTTCGCGTTCTCGCTCGCGAGGAATCGGGATACCACTCGATCGAAACCGTTTTCCATCGCATCGATCTCGCTGACGACATTCTCATCGAGATAACTGGCGGAAAAAGATCGATTGACGTCGATGGTGACGACACAGGGCCGGCCGAATCGAATCTGGCGTATCGAGCAGCGGCAGCGTACGCGGCGCAGGCCGGTTGGCCGAAAGGATTTCGGATCGAGCTGACAAAGAAAATTCCGATCGGCGCGGGATTAGGTGGTGGAAGCGCCGATGCCGGAGGCGTGCTTCGGATTCTGGACTCCCTGTCGCCACAGCAACTGGGAGAAAATGCCATCATGGAGATCGGCGCCTCGCTTGGCGCCGACGTTCCGTTTCTTTCAGGGAGCGCGGTGATGGCGTTTGCGTGGGGTCACGGTGAGCGCATGATGGCATTCCCGCCGCTGCCGCGTTGCGATCTGCTGTTGATGACTCCTCACTTCAGTGTTTCAACCGTTGACGCGTATCGCTGGCTCGATGAAGACCGGGCCGCTTCGAACGCCCCTGAATCAGTTCCGTTGACGATCGATCCGTGGACAATGTCGACGTGGGCAGGAATCGGAAAATTCGCTCGCAATGATTTCGAGCCGGCCGTCGTGAAGCGTCACCCTGAAATGGCGGCATATCTTGACAGGCTTCGTAATTCGCGAGCGATCTACGCTCAGATGACTGGGTCCGGCTCGACGGTTTTCGGCGTTCTCGACACTCCGCCGAATTACTCGCGGGTTCCCGAGGAACATCGGGAGCGCGTTACAACTACTAAGACATCGATCGACGTTGTTCAGCCAGTGAGGGTCGGCTAGCTTTACGCCTTCTGCCCCCTCGTCCAATGGCAGGACATCGGTCTTTGGATCCGAGAATGGTGGTTCGAATCCACCGGGGGCAATTATGCGTTCAGCAATAAATCTGGCCGTCGCGGCACTGCTCGCGACGCCCGCAATTCTGTCGGCTCAAGCCAACACACAATCTCCCGCAACCATCACCGGTGTCGCCGTTGACAGCGTCCGCGGCGGATACCTTCGCGGCGCAATCGTCTCCGTGAGCGGAACCACCCTCTCGGGCATGACGGACTCTGCTGGCCGATTCAGGATCGACAGCGTTCCGGCCGGAACTCGCTACCTCGAGGTGATGCACCCGCTGCTCGATTCACTGAGCCTCGTCGTCCGCTCGCCGCAACGCGAGATAACACCCGGCAGTCAGACTTCGTTCATTCTCGCCGTGCCGTCGGCAAAGACAATCGTCGGCGCGAAATGCGGTCCTGCCGATCTCGCTCGTGGAACAGCGGCGCTCGTTGGAACCGTTTTCGACGCAGACACCGAAACGCCGGCACGATCTGCAACAGTGTCAGTCGAATGGGTAGACGTTCGGCTCACGAACAAGACCGTCGCTCGATCGCCGCAAAGGCGCCTTGGAACAGTCAGACCGGACG
>DASXYR010000498.1:0-6028 GCA_036502385.1 Gemmatimonadaceae bacterium | reverse complement strand
GCACCAGGTTGAGGATCGGAACGCCAAGCGATGGCAGTCGGGTGTGGAGCGGAGGCCAGGTTGGCGCGGTATTCCGGAGATAGAAGTAAGCAAAGACCCCAAGGAGAACGACGAACCCCTCGATGACTTCACCGCCGAGCGCTCCCCACCAGGTGATGTTACCCGGGCCGTAGACTTCGGACGGAAGGTCTTGCACCGACGCGACCGCGCGCACTCGTCTCACGCGGCTTCCGCCTCTCCGCGCCGCTCACGTTCTTCACGCAGATTTCGCTCGTGCTGCCTTTTGTCGGGCCATCCCCAGAAGTAGAAGGGAACGATGACCACGAGGCTTCCCATCGGCAGACCCCACGGCGTAAATATTCCAGCGGTCAGCATTCCTCCGATAACGATGGCCATCCCCAGCGGAGCGAGCGTCGGTGCAGGTAGCTCGTGCCTGTACAAGGGCTCCGTCGTCATTGTCGTCGTAATCAGCGTTTCCGGGCGATCCGTCTTCAGCCCAGTCATGACCGGTATCTCTTCGCCGTACGCCCAGGTTCCTTCGCGGCTCGTGACTACCGGGATGTTGACGAAGTTGTAGGGAGGAGGTGGAGAGCTGGTCGCCCATTCCAGAGTGTCGGCATCCCACGGATTCGGTCCCGCGATCGCGCCGCGCTTTAGACTGACGAAAAGATTCACCGCAAACACCGCCATGCCGGCCACGATGATCACGGCTCCGATCGTGGCGATGAGATTGAGCGTGCCCCAACCCATGTATTCCGGATAGGTATAAATCCGGCGGGTCATTCCCTTCAGTCCGAGAATGTGCATCGGAAAGAACGTGACGTTAACGCCGACGAACAGCAGCCAGAAATTCCAGCGGCCAAGACGCTCGCTCATCATTCGGCCCGTAACTTTCGGATACCAGTAGTAAAACGCGCCGATCAAGGGGAGAATCGCCCCACCCAGGAGCACGTAGTGAAGATGCGCGACGACGAAATAGGTGTCTGTCGCCTGAACGTCGAAAGGAACGGAGGCGAGCATCACTCCGCTCAAGCCGCCGATCATGAACACGACGAGAAAGCCGACGACGAAAAGGAGCGGCGTTCGCCATACCGGTCTTCCGAGCCACAATGTTGCGATCCAGCAGAAAATCTGGACGCCGGTGGGAATGCTGATCATCGCGCTGGCCGCCGTGAAATACGACTGGCCGAGCTGGTGCACGCTGGTCGAGAACATGTGGTGGACCCAGAGGCCGAATCCTACCGTTCCCGTCGCAACGAGAGCCGCCACCATCGCCGGATATCCGAATACCGGGCGGCGTGAGAAGGTCGTCACTATCTGCGAGACCATCCCGAGCGCGGGAATGAAAATGATGTAGACCTCCGGATGTCCGAAGAACCAGAACAGGTGCTGCCACAGCAGCACGTCGCCGCCCTCGGCCGGATTGAAGAATTGTGTCGCGATGAGGCGATCGGCGCCAAGCATGATGCTGGCGGTCGCCACCGATGACATCGCGAACATCACCATCACCGCGGTTACGAGCTGCGCCCAGACAAGAAGCGGCAGTCGGCCCCAGGTCATTCCTGGCGCCCGCATCTTGAAGATCGTCACGACCATCTCGAGTGCGGCGACGAGGGCAGAGATCTCCGTGAACGTAACCATTTGCGCCCACACGTCGACGCGCTTTCCCATCCCGTACTGCGGTCCGGACAACGGCACGTAATTGAACCAGCCGGCGTCGGGTCCCGTGTTCAGGAAGAAGAACGTATACAGGAAAATTCCGCCGCAGAGATACATCCAGTACCCGAGGGCGTTCAATCTCGGAAACGCGACGTTCCTCGTCCCGATCATCAGCGGTACGAGATAGATGCCTATTGCCGTCATTATGGGGACGGCGAACAGGAACATCATCGTCGACCCGTGCATGGTGAAGATCTGGTTGTAGAGATCCGGACCAATGAGCGTGTTCTCTGGGCGCGCGAGCTGCGCGCGCATAGCCGCGGCTTCGAGTCCACCGAGGAGGAAGAACACAAGCGCAGTGCAGATATATCGCTTGCCGACGGACTTGTGATTCACCGATTTGAGCCAGCCCATAATACCTGTCACCGGCTCCCACGTCGCGTGGAGGCGAGCGCGGTCGGCTTCATCGATCGCCGGCGGCAGCGTGATCTCTTCGCCAAGTGGACGCGCTGTCACTTCAACGTTCCCAGATAGGCGAGAAGTGCCTGAAGCTCCGCGGGCGCCAACGCGTTGGCGGGCATCTTCGCGCCGGGTTTGATCGTCTGCGGATCCAGGATCCAGCCGGCGAGATTGCCGCGCGAATTCTGCAACGTACCGGCCGCAATCGTCATGCGCCCCGCTACGTGGGTGAGATTCGGACCGACCGTCGCTGCCGCTTGGGTTGACGCGATCGTGTGACACATCGCACACGAGCCGGACTCGAATACGCGTTGGCCAGCAATGGCAACCGAATCCACGGGAGCGGGCGCTGGCTGGCGCTGGAGCTGGACCCATCTCGTAAATTCCGCCGGGGATTCCGCGACTACCAGCATTGCCATCTTCGCGTGCTCGAGCCCACAGAATTCGGCGCACTGCCCGCGGTAGATGCCGGGCTGGTCGGCGCGAATCATGATGTCGTCGGCGTGTCCGGGAATCAGATCTTTCTTGCCACTGAGATTCGGAACCCAGAAGCTGTGAATCACATCGTGGGATGCGAGCTTGATTCTTACCGGCCTCCCGACCGGAATGTGAATCTCGTTAGCGGTGTGGAAGATGTTGTGGGGGATCGGATCCTCGTACGTGACTTCCCACCACCACTGATGGCCGGTCACATCGATCGTAAGCATCGATCCTTCGGGCATGCGTCCAACCACGCGCGCGACCGCGAAATCGTAGAGGAGAAACACAAAGAGCACCGGCACCACGATCGCCACCGCGATCTTGATCGTCCGTTCTGCTCTTGCCTCACGAGCTGGAGACTGCGGGTCGTCCACCGCAGTGCGGCGGTTCCTGATGACTAGAAGGAGAGCGCCGACGACGATCACGTATACGATCACCGCCACCGCCACCATGAAATAGAACAGCTGGCGGGTGGAAGTCGCCTGCGGACCAACGGGATCGAGCACGGACTGGTGGTCGTACGCGGTACACGCCACCGCGACGCCAGCCAACGCAGCCCACAAAAGATCTCGTGACTTCACTTGCTTGGCGTATTGGTGTTCTTCGGGGTCTGCGGCGAGCGGAGCTGAAGGTCAGGACTCACGTACATGTGGTCCTCCCGCGCCGAGCTCACTGACGTTCCCTCGAGCCCACTCAACGATCGCACGTACGCGACGAGCTGCCATACCTGCTGATTGGACAGCTTGCCCTTGAAGGTGGGCATGCCGTTTGGCCGTCCTTCCACGATCGTCGTGAATATCTGCGAGGGGTCGCTGCCGTAGATCCAGTCGTCATCCATAAGTGGCGGTCCGATTCCGCCGCCGCCCTGAAAGTGGCATCCCGAACAGTTCATCTGGTTGTAAAGCCGTTTCCCTTCCGATAGCGCGTAGGCATTGTTGCCATAGGGGGACTTGGTGCTCTCCGCAACGACCGAAGGTCCCGGCTGCAGCTCGCTCTCCCTCACTGCGCCAATTGGCGAGCCCGCCGGCGGCATTTCGCGGAATTCGCGCTTCTCGTCCTTACAGCCCCCAAGCGCTAGCACGAGCAGCACCGCCAACGGAAAAACACCGATAGAACTCGTTCGCGATCCGATCATGAAGATGGTCTCCCCGCGGGGCCGCCGATTGCCAGCTGCGGAACTCCGTATTCGTCGAGTATGCGTTGAATCTCTGGCCGTCTGCGATTCAGCACCGACTGCAGCGACGCGCGAAACGTGCTGTCGCCGTGACGCACTCCGACGCCGATGTCGAAGACGAAGGGCAAAAAGGGAAGATCGATCTGTGGCTGGACCGGAACGAGCTTGAGCGGAACGGCCGAACGCTTCGCCCAATATCCTGCCATCGGACCCCAGGCAATCGCCACGTCAACCTCACCGCGAGCGACAGCGTCGATTATTCGCGAGGGTGGACTGTCCTGCGAGTAGTCTCCATAAACCGTATAGCCCTTCACGTTGTTGATGATCCCGCGATTGGACAGCGCATGCGCCGGCGGAGAATTGGTGCCATCGTCCCCAATGAGCTGGACGCCGACACGTATGCGACGCAGAATCGGATCGTCGAACGAGTGGATGTCGATCTCGCGATCACGGCGCGTCACGAACACGTACGTCGACCGATAGTAGGGAGAAGTCGGAAGCACCATTCCGACTCCGGTCGGAATGCCCATGATCACATCGCACTCGCCCGCCTTCAGCGTATTGCGAATGAATCCTCGGCGCTGCGCCCACCACGTATATACGACCTTCTCGTGAAGGTCCCGTGCGACCAGCTGGGCGATCCGATTCTCGAATCCCTGGCCGCTGGTATTGGAGAAGGGAAGGTTGTTGGGATCGGCGCAGACACGAAGCGTACCGGCCGCAGACGATGGCGAAAGAGACGCTGACGTCGGCGCGTTGCTTGAAATCATGCCGAAGGTGGCGGCTGCCGCGACAGCGTTACGGAAGTGTAAATACATATAGCATTCCACCCGTCGTAGTCTTGTCGGGAAGGTCCTTCGTCGCTGCGGCAAAGCCGAGTGCGGCTGAAGAATCACGCGCATCGAGTCCGCCGACGACAATTGCGCCCGCCCATCCACCGACGCCGGCGAGCACGCTCACGTATTGCTTGCCGTCGGGTCCCTTGTAAGTCGTCGGCTGTCCGATTATGCCCGACCCGCACTTGAACTGCCACAAAAGTTTTCCCGTGACCGCACTCACGGCCTTGAACCAGCCATCCATCGTTCCGTAGAAAGCAACGTCTCCGGCGGTAACGAGCGCTCCGCTCCAAACGGGTAGATCTTCCTTGATCTGCCAGGCCGGGCGTCGATTGACCACGTCCCAGGCGAGAAACTCGCCGCGGTATCCACCCTCCTGTGGTGCGGCGTACATCTTCGCCGTCATCCCGACGTATGGAGTGCCGGCTATGTAATTGGCCTCGACGGTCTCGATGTCCATGCAGAGCAGCTGGTGCGGGATGTACACGAGGCCGGTGCGCGGAGAAAACGCCGATGGCTGCCAGTCCTTCATCCCGGGTGCGGCAGGGCAAATCTCCCGCACGATCTTGCCGGTAGCTGGATGCTTTGCTTCGTTCCGGATCGGCTGTCCGCCCTTGAGATCGAATCCCGTGTAAGAAGTCATCGGGCCGTATGGGTCGGCAGAGAGAACCTCGCCCGTCTGGCGATCGATGACGTACAGGAAACCGTTGCGCTCCGGACGAACGAGCACCTTTCGCAGCTTTCCGCCGATCGTAGCGTCGAGCAGGATGAGCTCGTTCACCGAGTCGTAGTCGTAGAGATCGTGCGTCGATGTCGGCACGAACCAGACGGCTTCTCCGGTGTCGGCGTCGCGCGCAAAGATTCCCGCCGTCCACTTGTTGTCGCCCGGACGCTGATCGGCGTTCCACGGTCCGGGGTTGGCCGTCCCGTAGTAAATCAGATTGAGTGCCGGATCATAGGAGATCCATCCCCATACGCCGCCGCCGCCGATCTTCCACGCATCACCGGGCCAGCTCTTGACGCCGAGATCGGTTCCTTTTTCCGTAGCGTAGAATGGCTTGAATCGCGGACCGATGAGGACATCCGAATCCGGGCCGGTGTGATACGCCTTCCACGCGATCTTCCCGTCGCTCAGATTCAGCGCCGTCAGCCGGCCGCGGATCCCGAACTCACTGCCGCTCACTCCAACGTAGACTTTGTTTTTCGCGACGAGCGGCGCCATCGTGAGAGTCTCGCCGAGATTGATGTCGGTGACCTGTGTGCGCCAGGCGGCTTTGCCGGTGTTCGCATCGATGGCTATCGTCTCACCATCCAGCGTGTTCAGAATGACTTTCCCGTCGGCGAACACGACGCCGCGATTCACCACGTCGCAGCACGCAACGCCTTGCGAGGCTGCTTTGGGCGATGGCTTGAACGTCCA
>DASXYR010000497.1:0-1857 GCA_036502385.1 Gemmatimonadaceae bacterium | reverse complement strand
AAGCGGCCAGGGTCATATTAGGTCTGCGCAGCATCAGCCATAGTATCGGCGGGAAAACACCCATCAGCACGATATAAAGCGGCAGCACATCCATGTTCACCGGCTTGAAGCGAAGTATCAGCCCCTCGAACAGGAACTGCGCCGGATTGGCCAGGAATCCACGTATGTTGAATTCATCGGTGAAACCGGAATTGCCATACCGCTGCGCGAGATATCCGATTTCGGCGAGGTAGAGCACGAAGAGAAAGACGTGGGCGACGTAGATCTGCCAGACACGTTTCAGCAGTCTCGACGCGCCGATGATAAACCCGCGTTCAAGCATCATCCGCGCAAAGACAAAGGCGACCGTGTAGCCCGAAATGAAGATGAAGAGATCCGCCGCATCGCTGAAACCGTAGTTTCGCGTTGTCACCCAGTTCACGACGTTATTGGGGATATGGTCCAGGAAGATTCCCCAATTTGCCACTCCGCGGAACAAGTCAAGCCGGAGATCTCGACCTTTCGTCGGGAGCGTAGCGAGGATCTTCATTGTGGATGCACCGAAGCCTTAGATGAAATTCTCCTTCACCATTTCCCAGACGTCGCCTCCGCGGCCGTGCAGGATGGCGCGAGTCGAATAAAGCGCCATCCCGATCGCCGGCTCCAGCTGCGTGAACGGCGGCATGACGAGCTGCATCGGGCTGACGTGCACGTGCAGAAGCGACGGCCCCGGTTGCGCGAGCCAGTCCTTCACAGCAACTTCGAGCTGGTCCGCGCCCGAAACCGTCTGCCCCCAGAGACCTAGCGCGCGCGCGACCCCTGCGAAATTCGGGTTCTTCAGCTTCGTAAACGTATCGAGCATGCCTTCGGCCTTTTGCTCGATCTCCACAAAGCCAAGCTTGCCGTTGTCATAGACGGCGATCTTGATCGGCAACTCCTGTGTGACGACCGTCATCAGGTCGCCGAGCAACATTGAGATTCCACCATCGCCTGCCATGCACACGACTTGTCGAGCGGGTTCCGCTTTTTGCAGTCCGATGGCCGACGGCATGCCGTTGGCCATCGTGCCATGAAGCAGGCTCGCGAACATGCGGCGCTGACCGTTCGCGTCGATATGGCGATAGGCCCAGGCGGCCGGGGTACCGTCGTCGGCCGTGAACAACGCGTCCTTTGCCGCGTGGCGGTTGATCACCTTTGTCAGATAGCTCCCGGGGATGCTCCCATCGTGGCCCGCAACGACTTTAGCGTGTTCCGAATCCCGATACTTCGCGTAGCGCTTGATGTATGCGCTCCGGAACGAGGCGTCGCTGCGCTCCACCAGCATCGGCAACAACGCCGCCATCGTCGCCTTCACATCGCCGACAACGCCCTTCGTAATCGGGTGACGCCGCCCGAGATGGGTCGGGTCGATATCGACCTGTACGATCTTGGCCTTGTCTGGATAAAACTGCCGCCAGGCAAAGTCCGCACCCAGCATCAACAACGCATCGCAGTCGAGCAAAGCATGGTAGCCCGCCTCGTTGCCGAGCATCCCGGTCATTCCGATGTTATAGGGATTGTCATGCTCAAGGAACTCCTTCGCCCTCGACGTATGTGCGATAGGCGCCTTCAGTCTATCGGCAACCGCGAGAATCTCATGATGCGCGCCCTGGCAGCCCGATCCGCCGTACAGCACGACATTCTCGCCTTTGTTGAGAATCTCCGCGATCTCGGCGAGATCGGCGTCGTTCGGGCGCGTGACGGGCCTGGCGACATGGACCGCGTAAGGGATGCGGTCGTCCGCGACGGAAGCGGAGACATCCGCCGGCACGATCAGAACGGCAACACCGCGTTTAGCCAGCGCCGTCTGGCAGGCGATCACGGTCTTGCGTCGCGCCT
>DASXYR010000496.1:0-1763 GCA_036502385.1 Gemmatimonadaceae bacterium | reverse complement strand
TGCTTCGCTCAGCCGATGGTGAGCGGCCTCCCGTTTTCGAGCACCAGGACGACGGGCTTGCCGGTGGCGACGACGGCCTCGAGAAGCTGCTGCTGATTACCGGGCAGGTCGAGGTTGGACCGATCGAAGCTTTCGCCGGAGATGCCCTGCCATTCGCCCAGGCCGAGAATAACGGCATCCGCGTCTGTTGCAAGCGCAACGGCTGTGGCAACGTCATGGCCTGGAGCGAAGATGACCGTTGCTTGCGGGACAATTGCGCGAATGCCGTCGAGCAGGCTGATGTGCTTGCCATTCGATTCGCGCTCGTAGTCGCCATAGCGCGCTACGTCTGCATTGGGGCCGATGACCGCGATGCGCTGAATGGTTTTCGCGAGCGGGAGAAGGTGGCCATCGTTTTTGAGCAGCGTCATCGACTCGCGTGCCGACTGGAGCGAGACGGCGAGATGGGCTTCGGAGCGGTGGACGCGCGGGTTGAGCGCGGGATCGACAAAAGGATGATCGAAGAGGCCGAGTGCGAACTTCACACGCAGGACGGAGCGGGCGGCGCGCTCGAGGTCGGTCAGCGGCAGCGAGCCGTCGCGGGCGCAAGCGACGAGCGCCTTCTGAAAGACGTCGTGGGAAAAGTCGTAGAACTGCATGTCGACGCCGGAGCGGATGGCGAGGCAGGATGCGTCTCTGGGCGAAGCGGCGACGTGGTGCACGGTGTAGAGGCGCTCGATCGCGCCGAGGTCGGAGAGGACGAAGCCGCGGAAACCCCACTCCTGGCGGAGGATGGTCTTGAGCAGAAGCGGATCCGCAGTGACGGGGATGCCGTCGATCTCGTGATAGGCGGCCATGGTGGCCATGGCGTGTCCTTCGCGAAAGGCGGGCTCGAAAGACTTGAGCATCACGGTACGCAGCTCGCGCTCGCCAATGTGCACGGGCGAGGTGTTGGTACCACCCTCAGGCGAACCGTGACCGGCGAAGTGCTTGGGCTCAGCGATCACGGTGTGGTCGCTGTCGAGGCTTTCGCCCTGCGCGCCGCGCACATATGCGAGGCCTAGCTGGCCCGTGAGATAGGGATCTTCCCCGAAGTCCTCTTCAACCCGTCCCCAGCGAGGATCGCGAGCGACATCGAGCACAGGCGCGAGGATCATCGCGACACCGGTGGCACGCGCCTCCGCGGCAATGGCAGCGCCGGTCTGCTGAGCGAGCTGCGGATTCCATGTGGCAGCGAGATTGAGGGGCGCGGGAAAGACGGTCCCGGTATCGAAGCCGTGCAGACCCTCTTCGATAAAGAGCGCGGGGATACCCAGGCGATTGTGCGCAATAACCCACTTCTGGATAGCGTTGGCCTGCTCCGGCGTGGGATTGAGGTCATGAATGCTGCCCACCCCTAGATTGCCCCACAGGCTCTCCGCCCGGCGCGGCAGGAAAGCGGCATCGAGCGCGGCGTGCGTATCGTCGGTGTGACTCGCGACGATGTAGCGGGCGCCGGAGTACATGTCCAGTTGCCGCACCTTTTCCTCGAGAGTCATGCGGCGAAGAAGATCGTCCAGGCGGATTTCGATCGGCGCACTGGCTTGCTTATAAAGTGGCAACTGCTGCGACGATTGTGCGTCGGCAGGCATGAGGCGCGTCGAGGTGAGGCACGCGATGAGAACAAGAATGCCGCGCGCGAAAGGCGAACGTATGGAGCCCTGGCTATGCATGAGAGACCATTACAGCATTGTCAGAGGACGAGCGTAGTCAGGGAATTTGCCGGCAGCGTGAGCTGGAGCGAT
>DASXYR010000495.1:0-8846 GCA_036502385.1 Gemmatimonadaceae bacterium | reverse complement strand
TGCGCAGGGTGTGCTCACACAGCGCTGCCCATGAGGCATCGAGCGCTTTTCGCTCGTGGGGCAGCTCACATACGGTGACGCGCATCCTTCTCCATCCCTACCAGATCCGCACGCGTGCGGCTGGCTCGAGATTCGACATTTTCCGATCGTCGGCCGCCTGTGCGTGCGCGGAGTGCATCGCGCACAAAAGGAGAGCCGCGAGCAGAATCGGAGCTGTGCCTCGTCCGTATGACGTCATGTCGCCTCCGACTCCAGCCACAGATGCAGGGCCGCGTAGGAGCGCCACGGACGCCACTGGTCGGCGAGCGCATGGAGGTCGCTGGCCGAGGAGACGCCCGTAACACCCTGCAAGGCATGGTCGGTGGACGGAAGCACGTCGGGCCAGGAGAGTGCGCGCATCACGATCACCGTCGCGAGCTGATCCCCTATGCCGTCGATCGCCGTCAACAATTGCCGCGTCGCTACCGGATCGCTTCCTGGCGCCAGTATGAGTTTTCGATCGACAACAAGGCGCGCGACCGCGATCACGGCGTTCGCGCGCTGCCGAGGGACGCCGAGTGCCTCGAGGCGGGGAGATCCTGACTGCGAGAGGCGGTGGGCGGTGGGCGGGAGGCGCGTCAGCGATGCAATCCCGGTCTCGATCGGCTCTCCCAGCACTTTCGCGACTCTCGAAGCCGAATCGCTAGAGGCGTCTTCTTTGGGTCGACCTCGTGCATCGCCGCGGAGAATCGTCCGCAGTGCCAGATCGAATCCGTCGAACGCGCCGGGGATGCGCACGCCCGGGTGCCGCGCAACGAGTGTCCCAAGCTCGCCCTGGAGCAGATGCGCGTCGATCGCCGTCGGCTCGGCGTCCAGGTCAAAGACCTGCCGAAGACGCGCGAGCAGCGGCATCATCACCGGCACGAGTGACGGCGAGATCGCGACGTCGACGTGACTCGCGCGCACCTGCGACCGGCGTGGACGCGTTCTCGCCTTCAACGACGGCCCTGCCCGCTCTGCTTCCGGTGCGCCGCCATTCTCGATAAAGACAAATCCGGTGTGACCGTCGATCTCCACGGTGCGGCCGTAACGGTTTCCGTCGACGACATCTATCCCGTCGACCGCGTCCCGCCCGAGAAAGGCGAGCAGCGCATCCCACGCAAAAGGCGCGCGATAGGCGAGGCTGAGACGCACCGGCGCATCGTCGGCCAACGTCCGCGTTCCACCGCGGCCGCGCCGCGTAATGCGCAGCGCACTCGGCGCCATGCGGTACTGCGCGCGAAACGCGGCGTTGAAGCGGCGAAGACTCTGAAATCCGCTGGCGTAGGCGATGCGGGTTATCGAGAGTCCGGTGTCGGCGAGCAGCCGCTTCGCGAGGAGAAGGCGATACGTCTGCGCGAGCTCCAGAGGTGACGCGCCGATCTCGCGCTCGAGAGCGCGGCGCAAATGCCGCTCGCTCACGCCGAGGTCGTTCGCGAGCTCAGCGACTGAATGTCCGTTGAGGGCGCCGGCGGCGATGCGGTTCGCCGCATCGCGCGCGAGGCGAGGAACGGCATCGATCAGCGCGAGACCCGGAGCGAGCTCGGGTCGGCAGCGCATGCACGGGCGAAACCCCGCCCGCTCCGCCGCGGCCGCCGAGCGAAAGAACCGGCGGTGATCGTGGTAGGAAACGCGGGCGGGGCATACGGGCCGGCAGTAGATGCGCGTCGTGATGATCCCAACAAAAAAGACCCCATCGAAGCGCGCGTCACGCGCGTCGAGCGCACGCGCGTAGACATCGGCCTGGAGCGCAGGGGCTGGAATGATCGAGACGGACATGTGGCTAAGCTAGTAACGGGGCTACTGCGTGTCTGGCCGAATCCGGACATTGAACTTATCCGGTACCCGGTGCCCGGTGCCCGGTACCCGTAACAGCCTAGCTACCAGAGTGTAGCCCATAGCGAAGACAGCTTCCAAGCAGCGCGGGCTTCGTCCGCACCGCGCCAGAGCGATGGTTTTCGGCGTATAGCGCCTGACTGACCAGTCGCGACGATCTGCGGTCGCGGCTCCCAACTTGCGAAGATCGGTGAAAACCTCACACCCACTTCCATGTTCTCAGGCGCACATTTCCATCTCCTGGTCAACCACGCACCGATCTTCGGGTCGCTGTTTGCATTCGCGCTGCTCGTCGCATCGTACTTCACATCTGCCGACGTTCTGCGAAAGACGGCGCTCGTAGTCCTCATCGCGACGGCGATTGCGGGGGCGGCTGCCGATCTGAGTGGCAACGCGGCAGAAGATGCGATCCGCGGATTCCCCGGGGTGAAGCGCGAAGTCATTCACGCGCACGAAGACATGGCCGACAAGGCCTACTATCTCGCCGACGTTCTCGGCGTGCTCGCGCTGGCCGGATTGATACGTTGGCGGCGGCGGCCGGTCCCAGCCAGCGCGACGCTGGTCGCAGTTTTGGCCACCGCCTTCGTCGGCGGCGCCATGGTGTACACGGGATTACTCGGCGGACGTATCCGCCACACCGAGGTCCGGCCAGGAGCGACAGCGGCGGACGCAATCACGATCGAGCCGCGGCCGCAACGGCCGCCACCGCAAGCCGGAAACTAGAGCGGCAGATACGGCGAGGCCTTCATGCGTGAAGGCCTCGCTTTTTTCGTATCTTTGCCTTTCTCTGGCTGCGCTAAACCCTTCGCGATTCAACCATGACCATCTCCCGCCGCGAAGCCCTCCTCGAGCTCAGCGCACTCTTTGCCGTTCCGCTCATTCGATGGCCGGACCGGCTCAGCGATCCGTTAGCGGGCACGATCGTCGAGTACCAGGCCGGCCGGGCACGCCACGATTGGACTGCGGCGCAGGTGACGAAGGAAGCGCTCGACCGCGCCAGCGCGTGGAATGGAACACTGCACGCGATCGACGAGCTGTCGAAGACCGCGATGGTCGACGCCCGTGCCTCCGACGCGAGAGCTCGGCGCGGCAGCCTCCGTGGCCCGCTCGATGGAGTTCCGTTGTTCGCGAAGGCGATCTACGACATGAGCGGGCTTCCGACGACTGGATCGAACGCCGAGTGGGCGCGACTGTTTCCGGATGCGGTGAGGAGCGATTCGATCGAGGTCGCGCGGATGCGCGCGGCGGGTGGCGTCGTGCTCGGCAAGACGGCAGCGGATGACTTCGCGTACCACGGCAACGGCACGAGCACATTGACCGGCCAGGTGCGCAACCCGTACGATCCGACGGGAGCGAAAACACCGGGTGGCTCGAGCGCCGGCTCCGCGGTGTCGGTTGCATGCGGCATCGCGTTCGCCGCACTCGGCACCGATGACGGAGGCTCGAACCGAATCCCGGCGCAGTTCTGCGGCGTGGTGGGGATGAAGCCGACGTTCGGACTGGTGCCGCGCACGGGCGTGATTCCGACGTGGCCCTATCTCGACACGCACGGTCCACTCGCGCGACACGTTGCGGATGCGGCACTCCTGCTCGACGCTATCGCCGGCCCTGATTCGTCCGATGGTCTCGCGCTCTTGACGCCGCGCCGGAGAGGTACGCTCGCGCATCTGCGCGATGACGCTCTCGCCGGCGCCCGGCTTGGTCTCGTCGAGGCGCACGTGCCGCGCACGCAGATGACCGTCGAGTCGCTGTCGGTGTTCGATCGCGCGGTTGCAGATATCAAATCCGCGGGTGCGATTGTCGAGTCGAGCGCGCCGACGGTCACGCGCGCCAACGTCCGGGATCTCTTCGCCGAAGCGGCGAAGGCGCGCGGCGACGTCGCAATCAATCACAATTCGCCGGCGCCGACGGCAAACGCGCTCTTCAGATATTTCGCGCGTCACGGCGGCGATCCGCGCGCGGACGTCAAGCGAGGACTCGCCGCCTACCAGGCTTTCTACGATGTGCTGCCGAAGGACTGGGCGGAGATGCAGAAGCTCATCGTGCAGCCGTACGAGACCGATCCCGCGAGCCTATCATTCGCGCGGTCGCGCGCGACGGTGACGGCGCAGCTCGCGGAGACATTCCGCGCGCAGCGTCTCGACGCGATGATCTATCCGACGATGCCCTTCCCCGCACCGCGCGCCGTCGATCCGTGGCCGGACATCCGAACCACTCTCGGCTACGGGAACTGGCTCGGCTTGCCGGAAGTCTCCGTCCCGACGGGGCTGGGCGCCGACGGTATGCCGGCGGGCAACATCTCGTTCGTCGGACTCCCGGGGAGCGATGCGCGACTGCTGGCGCTGGCGCATTCGTACGAGCGCCAGTCGAAGAGATTCGTCGCGCCGCCACTGCCGCGCTAGATTCGCTCAATGCGCAACCGCGTTCTCAAGACCGTACTCGCGTCGCTGCCGCTTATCGCCTCGCCGGAGGTGCACGCGCAGCGCCCCACGCTGTCCACGGCTGTTCGCGCTTTTGTCGCCGTCGACTCTCCGATCGTCGCGCTGACGCACGCTCGTGTGATTGACGGAACCGGAGCGGCGGCGCGCGATGACCAAACGCTCGTCATCCGCGATGGTCGCATCGCCGCGCTCGGAGCTTCGGGGTCCACGGCAGTCCCCGGCGGCGCGCAGGTGATAGACCTCACCGGAAAGAGTGTGATTCCCGGGTTGGTGATGGTGCACGAACACCTCTTCTATCCAACCGGTCCTGGCGTTTATGGAAATGTCGCCGAGAGCTTCACGCGACTCTATCTCGCTGGTGGGGTTACGTCGATGCGCACCGGCGGAAACATGGCCGGCTTTGGCGAGATCGGAATCAAGCGCGCCATCGATGCCGGAAACAAACCGGGTCCATGGATCGACGCGACGGCGCCGTATCTCGAAGGTCCCGGGCTCGGTCTCGATCAGGTGCACGAGCTCACGGGACCCGAGGATGCGCGGCGCATGGTGAATTACTGGGCCGACGCCGGCGCGACGTCGTTCAAGGCGTACATGCACATCACGCGCGCCGAGCTGGGCGCGGCAATCGAGGAAGCGCATAAACGTGGGATGAAAGTGACGGGGCATCTGTGTTCCGTTACGTACCGCGAGGCAGCCGGTCTCGGGATCGACAACCTCGAGCACGGGTTCTTCGTGGCGACGGATTTCGTCGCCGACAAGAAGCCGGACGCGTGTCCGGGGCAAGGAACGGGGATGACCGCGCTCGCCGCCGTCGATCCGAACGGTGCCGGCCTGCGATCGTTGATCGCGGATCTTGTCAAACGCCACGTCGCCCTCACGTCAACGCCGACTGTCTTCGAGACTTTCGTTCCCGGTCGCCCGCTGCCTCCCGGGTTGGAAGTGCTCGAGCCGCAGCTCCGCGCAGACTTCGAAAAGCGTCATACTGCGACGGCAGCCAACACGACTTCGATTTTCATTTCACTGTTCGCAAAGGAACAGGCAATGGAGCTTGCTTTCGCGCGTGCCGGTGGACTGTTGATCGTCGGCACTGACCCGACTGGTGGCGGCGGCGTCATTGCGGGCTACTCAAATCAGCGCGCGCTGGAGTTGCTCGTCGAGGGCGGGTTCACGCCCTTGGAGGCGATTCGGATCGGGACGCTGAACGGCGCGACATTCCTCGGTCGCGCAAGTCGCGCAGGATCCATCGCGATTGGCAAGGACGCGGATCTCGTCGTGATTGCGGGTGATCCTGCGACGCGCATCGCCGATGTGCGGAACGTTCAGATCGTTTTCAAGCAGGGGATCGGGTACGATCCCGCGAAACTCATCGAGTCGGTGAGAGGAAAGGTCGGGCTCTTTTAGCAGGCAAGCTTATAGGGGAGATTGAACAATGGTGCACGTGAACTACCTGGCGGTCTTCGTCGCCGCTATCGCCGTGTTCGTGCTCGGTTGGCTCTGGTACAGTCCCCTGCTCTTCTACAAGCCATGGATGCGCGCGAAAGGTCTCGACCCAGCGGCGGCAATGGCCGGCGCGAAGATGCCGGCGGGGAAGCTTGTCATCGAGCTGGTGCGATGCCTCGTTCTCGCGTTTGTCATCGCTCACTTCGTAGCGTTGATTGGCATCACCAACTGGATGATCGCGGCGCACTTTGGACTGCTGCTGTGGGTCGGGTTGCCGGTGATCATCCTCACCGGCTCCGTTCTGTGGGAGAACGTCCCGGTCAAGGTGGCCGTGATTCACGCGGGTGACTGGCTGGTGAAGCTGCTAGTGATTCCGATCATTCTGAGCGTGTGGCATTGAGTGAGGCCACTACTATAGAAAGGGTGTTGAACGAGGCCGCCGATAATGACTCTCTCCAGCAATTTGCTCTGCTGCGTTTTCGCGGGAGCTGTCGCCGCGCCTAACGCCGCTGCGCAGGCGTCGCCGCAGGGCACGTACGCCAATCCGATTGACATCGACTACCGGTACAACTTCGAGCAGCACAACGAAGGCATCTCGTACCGCTCCGGCGCCGATCCGGTCATCGTCGTTCAACATGGCCAGTACTATCTGTTCGAGACCATCGGCGACGGGTACTGGCGCTCGCGCGATCTTGGAACGTGGGAGCACATCACGCCTTCGCGGTGGCCGCTGACAGACGTCGTTGCGCCGGCGGTTCTGTCCGTGCGCGATACGATTTATGTGCTGCCGAGCACGACGCGTCCGCTGCCGATCATGATGCTGACGAAGCCGGAAACGGGGCGCGTCGAATTCTACAATCGTCTCCTTCCCTGGCTTCCGATGGCGCGGGATCACGAGCCGTTTCCGTTTCTGCAATCGGATTCGGTGCAGCCCGGCCCGTGGGATCCTCAGTTCTTCCGCGATCCGGATACGGAGCGATGGTTTCTATACTGGAATTCGTCGAATGTGTACCCGCTGCACGTCATTGAGCTCGACAAGACCAAACAGCTCGCGTACGAGGGAACACCGCGATGGCTGTTCGGGCTCGAACCCGGGAAGCACGGTTGGGAGCGCTTCGGTCAGGATCATCGTGATTCGACGGTCCGCCCGTTTATCGAAGGCGCGTGGATGACGAAGCACGGCGGGAAATACTATCTGCAGTACGGCGCGCCGGGCACCGAGCACAACGTGTATGCCACCGGCGTCTACACTTCCGATGATCCGCTTGGCCCCTTTACCTACGCGCCGTACAATCCCGTCGCATACAAGCCGGGCGGATTCGTGCAAGGCGCGGGGCACGGCAACACGTTTCAGGACGTGCACGGCAACTGGTGGAATACGGGCACGCCGTGGATCGCGGTCAACTGGAATTTCGAGCGGCGCATCGGCCTGCATCCGGCCGGGTTTGACGAGGACGGGCAGATGTACGTCGACACGCGGTTCGGCGATTTTCCCCACTGGCTGCCGACGAAGACGGTGCGCAGGAGTGACGAGCTGTTCACCGGCTGGATGCTGCTGTCTTATCACAAGAGCGTAACCGTATCGTCGGCGCGCGACAGTTTTCCCGCCGGCAACATCACCGACGAGAACCCGCGCACCTTCTGGGTGGCGGGAGCGAATCGTCCGGGCGAGTGGATAACGGTCGACCTGGGTCGCGCGTACACGGTGAAGGCGATCCAGGTGAACTACGCCGACTACAAGTCGGGCGTCTACGGGACGGATTCCACGGTTTACACACAATTCCGGCTGCGCGTTTCGCCGGATGGAAAGCAGTGGACGACCGTCGCTGATCTGTCACACGAGCGACGTGACCGCCCGAACGCTTACCTCGAGCTCTCGACGCCTGCGCGCGCGCGCTTCGTCCGGTACGAGCACATACATGTTGGCGCGGCGAATCTAGCGATCAGCGACATCCGCGTTTTCGGCAACGGATCGGGATCTCCGCCCGCAACTCCGGCGCTCCTTACAGCAGTCCGCGATCGCGACGAACGAAATGCGACCATCACCTGGCGGCCCGTCCCCGGTGTCGTCGGCTACAACGTCCGTTGGGGAATCGCGCCCTCGAAGTTGTACGAGACGTATCAGCGCTTCGCCGATCAGGGTGCGATGCTCGAGCTCCGCTCTCTCACGGTCGGCCAAGCCTACTGGGTTGCGATCGAGAGCTTCGACGAGAACGGCGTCTCGGCGCTCGGTCCGGCGGTCCAGATTCGCTAAAGTCGCCTGCGGTAGTGGGTCAATGTGTTTGGTGCGCCTTCGAAAGACGACTTTTCGGAAGACAGGGGGAAGGTGGGGGAGACCGGTCTCGCAGATCGTACCCCTTTCCATATAGAGGGGTCTGTGCGTTCGCGCGCGCATTAGATTGAAATTCTCGGCGGCATGATAAACGGCCGCCTCTCAATCGGAGAAGGGGAAATGCCTGCGAAAAGCGCCGCACCATCGAAAAAACCACGAGCTGCTGCAAAGGCTCCGGCCAAGAAATCAGTCACGCGCGCCTACGCGGCACAGTCGCCCGAGTCGCGATTGGCTCCCTTCCAGATCGACCGGCGCGATTTGCGGCCGCGGGATGTGAAGTTCGACATCCTGTACTGCGGCGTCTGCCACTCCGACCTGCACATGGCGCGCAACGAGTGGAAGGCAACGATCTATCCCGTCGTTCCCGGCCACGAGATGGTCGGCCGAGTGAGCGCGGTCGGCGACAAGGTCAAGAAGTTCAAAGTCGGAGACCTCGTCGGCGTCGGGTGCCTCGTCGATTCGTGTCGCGAATGCACCAACTGCAAGAAAGGGCTCGAACAGTACTGCACCGTGGGCAATGTTCTTACCTACAGCGGCAAGGACAGAGTGAACGGCGACATCACCTATGGCGGATACTCCACGCAGAACGTCGTCGACGAGGATTTCGTGCTGCGTATCTCCGACAAGCTGCCGCTCGCGGCGGTGGCGCCGCTCCTCTGCGCGGGCATCACGACCTACTCACCGCTGCGCCACTGGAAGGTCGGCAAGGGCCACAAGCTCGGCGTCGTCGGACTCGGCGGGCTCGGCCACATGGCCGTGAAGTTCGGCGCTTCGTTCGG
>DASXYR010000494.1:0-4927 GCA_036502385.1 Gemmatimonadaceae bacterium | reverse complement strand
AGCGCGCCGAGCACGCAAAGATCCAGGTGGCCGCCGCGGATCATGGCGAAGCTGTCCGCGTGATGAAAGTACGCGGCGCCCGGCAGCGCCGTCACGCGCTGTTTGCCCGCATTGAGCAGCTCGGGATCGCCTTCGCCGGGCCTAGGCGCGGGACCCATGCCGAGCAGGCCATTTTCTGTGTGGTAGATCAGCGAGCGGCCCGCCGGCACGAACCTGGTGACCAGCTCCGGAATGCCGATGCCCAGATTCACATACGAGCCGTCGGGAATGTCCTGCGCCAGGCGCTGAGCCATCTCCTCACGCGTTCGCCCGATCAGCGGCGGCTTCGTCATGATACGACGCTGAGCACTTTCATGATTGAAACGTGCCGCAGACGGCGATGCTATTCAAGGCCGACTGCCTCGCGCGCTGGCGAGCAATAGCTGCATCTGAACCATTCAACGCCGAGATGCGCCGAACCGAATTGCATGGTCTTCTCCGCTCGTCCGAAACAGCTCGGACCAAAGCGTCGATAGTAAGCTCCGATCCCGATTGGACTTCGCGACCCCGATCGGACCTCGGTCGGCGCGCCGCCGAGCAGAAATGGTATGCGCTCGATGGCCGCGTCGTCGCGGTAAGGCTGCAAGACGAACCGTGGTTCTAGCGAAAGAACTCCGCTGTCACATCGCGCGCACCATGGAGTAAGCGCACAATCTCTATTCCATCGCTCATCGGCCGATAGAACACGAGATAGTTCCCTGACGGGATGAATCGCAGATCTCGCGCCAGTTCTTCGACCTTCCGGCCGAGCTCCGGCTGAGCGGCAATCATCTGAAATAAAGAATCGAACCGGTCTAATAAGCGATTCGCCGCCGCCGGATTATCCGCCGCAATATATGACCAAATCTCGACCGCGTCGGACTTCGCCGCCGGCGAACGAAGAATCCGCGACACGGGGATCAACCAGCGCGGCCGGCCCCCAATCGCGCTTCCCCTTCGCGCCTGATCTCCTCAGCGCTCCAGTCGGCGCCTTCGCCCCGGTCGAGTTGCGCGATTCCCGCCACGATCTTCTCCCGCAGCTCCCCGAGACGCGCCTGCCGTAACTCTTCCCGCGCACGCAGCTCGGAGAGAGCATCGGCCACTGCCTCACTTTCGCTCACGTAACGGCCTTCTTCCATCGCGCGTTTGATGAAATGGCGATCCTCATCGCGCAAAGTGATCGTAACGGTGCCCACAGCGTCCAGTCTACGAGAGCGCCCTCGCCCCGGCAAGCCAGACAGCCACTTCTTTCTCCTGCATCTTCTTCAAACTATTTGGCTGCTCCTCTTCAGGCAACAGCCGCGTGGAACGACGAGTTCGCGACGGTGTCCAGCCCATGACAATGCCGAGATTCCAAGACTGACCCCCGTGCTTCTCCGCGGCCGCTTTCTCTACGAGCGCAAAATCCGCGGTAGATCCGGCCTTAGCGAGGAGCTGGCGAACCCGTCGCCGTTGTTCGGCCGGCCGGCGACGTCCCTTTGTTCAACGCGGCGATCACATCGCCCGTGAAGTCGCCCCGGTCGCGAGAAAACAGGAGCGGAGAAAATCCGTTTAAGCTCGGGCCGGACTTATCGAACACCAGATCGAAGCCACGCGCTTTGACCTGATCCAACACGACGTCGGTGATCTCCTTTAGGATGCCGTCGCGCATGCGCTGCATCTGGTGCTGGAGTTGCTGCTCGCGGCTTTGGCGGAACTCGTTGATCTCGCGTTCCATGTTTTTGATGTCCTCGATCTTCTCGTCCCGCTCTTTCGTTTTCTGCGCCTTCGCCTCCGCGCTTAGCGCGGACGCATCAAGTTGGCTGTTGATTTTGTTGATCTCGTCCAGCGCCTTTTTGTAAGCGTCCGCGCGCTCGTCGTAATCCTTCTTCGCGGCGTTCTTTGCCTCATTGAGCTTCGCCTCTGCGTCCTTCGTCTTCGCGTATTCTTTGAACACGCGATTCATGTCGACCGTACCAACGTTCAGTTCTGCTCCTGTCGCGGCCGCTAGTGAAAGCGACAGAATGACGGCAGTGCAAATGAAAGGGGCTCGCATGGGTGTGTTCATTGGGATGGATGTAGCATTCGGATCGTTGCGATACTGCGGAGCCTGTTCGCCCTGGTTAGGGACTGACACGTGCATCCCCGTCCATGAGTATTTGTCGGATGGGAAGGTCGAGTGGCAGACCTCGTTCGAAGTCACGGGTATCCGCGAGTCGTGCGCGGTTAATCATCAAAAGGGACGGTTGTAACGAAGCGAGTTCGAACGTGCTGACCTGCAGCGTCAAAGCGTCGCCGGGCTTTCTGAGAAACTCCTCCTCCAGCCGCTTGTGGTACGCAGACTCGCCACCGGGTTGTGTCTCGAAGAATGAATGCCTCTCGTTCTCGAAAACCAGCGCTGATCTGTCATTCCTGCCTGATCTCCCGAAGTGCAGCGTCGCGATCGTGAGAACGATTAGCGCCAGCGCCGCTGCAAAGCCCGCCGAAGCGCGAGATGCTGACCAGAACGTCTGCGCCGACGCGCTCATCCACTGTAACGCTCCGTATCGTAGGAACCCCGGCCGTCGCGCTAACAATTGGCTGTGGAGAAGAAGCTCGAGGCGCCGCGGAAGCATCGGTAACTGCCTGAGTGATTTGTCCCGCGTATCCGCTGCGGCCCGGAGCGCCATGTCCGCCGGAAACTCCGACGCAAGTGCGGCATGCAGCCGTTCGAGGCGGTGAGTCGAGATCGCTGCTCCAGCGTCGCGCAGCCGTCTATCGCGATGCTCTGCAACTTCGCGCATCGCGGCGGAGAGATCGTCGTAATGCTTAGCCATCCGCCTTGGTCAGGTTTGACTGAACCAGCAGGTTTAGCAGCTTCGCTTTGCAGCGAGTGAGCCGCGTGCAAACCGTCTTCGGGTTCATCTTCCGCACGGCCGCTATCTCACGAAACGTGAGCTCGCCGAAAAAGTGGAGATGGATCAAGTCGAGATCGTCCTCCGGCAGGCGTTCCAACGCCCGGTACAGAATTGCGGCGCGATCCTTCTCCGCTGTTGCGTCGCACGGTGACTTCGCGGTGTCGTCGGGGTACTCCGCCGATTCACTGATCGGAACGAGGAGCGTCAGCCCTCGCTTTGCTGCTGATTTCCTACGAAAGAGTGTTCGCGCTTGTTGCGACGCAATTCCAAACAACCACGCGCGAAAAGGCGCGCGACCTGAGAACGTTTGAATCCCGTTGATTGCCGCTTCCAGCGCAGCCTGCGCAGCATCCTCAGCGTCCTGTCGATCGAACGAGTGATTCAAACGGTTCGTGAACGTCACGAGCACGGGCCAAACGATCGGGAACAGCGAGGTCCATGCTCCCGTATCGCCATTGCGACAGCGCTGCCCAAGACGCTCGATTTCCGCCAGTGTGGAATCGGTCGTTCGTTCACTGGAACAAAGCATTTCCTCACGCCGTGAGTCGGGTTCAGCTTCCGCTGCCGAAATCCCGTCGGGAGCGAATACCGTCAGCGATGAAGCCAGCATGTTGGGTTTGGAAGTTGTGAGGCGTCGTCCAGTCTTGCCGTGAGTTTCCGTCGGGCCTCATCACGTTAGTAGCAATCGACGCACAGATTACTTCACTTTCCGCGAGCTTTTACCGACGAACTGCCTGAAGTCCGCGCACCCGAGAAGCTCAAGCAATAGTAGGGGCCAGAGCTTCACATCGTAGGATTTTGTGTGGGGAAGTAGAATGACTCGCTATTTTCAAGCAGCGACTTCGACTTGCAGACGCCGCGCGCGAGCGTCATTCACGATCTGTTCAAGCTGGCGCGCGGTTGCGTGCAGAGGTCGCCGCCCCAGTCGAGTTCGTGCCTCCGATGGAATGCAAGGAGACGGACAATCTCCCCTCCGGCGAGGATTGGCAGTATGAGCTGAAGCACCCGATCGCTGGCGCGTTCGTCATGGGTAGGACGCTCCTGCCTTGACGAGTTCCGATTCGTGGGCCGGGTTGGCGATGCCGACCACCCGATCCACGAAAATGCCGGGCGTGACGATCGACTCGGGGTCCAGCTGGCCCGGCTCGACGATCTCGGCGACCTGGACGATCGTGACCTTGGCCGCCATCGCCATCAGCGGGGCGAAGTTTCGCGCGGTCTTGTTGTAAAGGACGTTGCCGTGGGTGTCGGCGACCCGCCCCTTGATGAGAGAAAAGTCCGCGCGGATGCCGTGCTCGAGCAGAAACTTTCTGCCGCCGAATTCCCGGCATTCCTTGCCTTCCGCCAGCGGCGTTCCCACCGCGGACGGCGTGTAGAACGCCGGGATTCCAGCTCCGCCGGCGCGGATGCGCTCCGCGAGCGTTCCTTGGGGAACCAATTCCAATTTCGTGCGCCCGCTTCGGTAGAGCTCGGGGAAGACGGTCGAGTTGGCGGTGCGCGGAAACGAACAAACGACCTTGGAAACGCGGCCCGCCTTGAGCAGCGCCGCGAGGCCGACCTGGCCGCTGCCGGTGTTGTTGCTGATCGTCGTCAGATTCGTGGCGCCCTGGTCGATCAGCGCGTGGATGAGCTCGACGGGACTGCCTGCTTCGCCGAAACCGCCGATCATAATGGTGGCGCCGTCGAAAATGTCCGAGACGGCCTCGGCCGCGCTCGCCACCCGCTTGTCGATCATTCGGCGCCTACAAGAGCGGCTTGAAGAGCGCCGAGACTCGGCGCCTGTCCGGCAGCCGTGGCGTGACCCGGCGCCTGTCCGGGTTTCGACACACGCGCGTAGTCGTACAAACCGGCCTCGTCGAACAGAACGCGGTCCTCGTAATCGTCGAACCAGAGCGCCTCGGGGTTGCGGCCGACGATGCAGACCTTGCCGCGGTCGGGGGCGCTGCCGGCGTTCCGAAGAATCTTGAAGATCAAGACACCATTCTCGCTGCCTGCGAGTCCTGGTATCCCTTCGTTGGTGACCGCGGCAACTT
>DASXYR010000493.1:0-5254 GCA_036502385.1 Gemmatimonadaceae bacterium | reverse complement strand
GAAGATGGTCTCGCCCAATTGGAGAAGGCGGTTTCGTTTTCCCCCGCGAACACGCTATGGCTCGGCCAGCTGGGAGAGGCGTACGCGATGGCCGGCCAGGCACGCAGGGCTCGAGGGATATTGGGTGACCTCGAGGAGCGCGCGCACCATTCATACGTCTCGCCCTACCATTTCGCGTACGTCTATACCGGACTTGGAGACACCGACGCCGCGATGGACTGGCTGGAGCGCGCGGTTGCTGAGCGCACGGGGCCAGCGTATGGAATCAAGGGCTCGTTCCTGTTCGGGCCCCTGCACACGCATCCCAGGTTTCGGGCGCTGCTTCGCCAGATGAAGCTCGCGTAGACATCTCCGGCGTGGGTGAGTTCCGACCTCGGTGATTCTTGCCACTGATAGCCACTCTGTATGCCCAGCGGGCACGGTCGACGAAACGGCTGCCCACCGCCAGCGGATTAATTCTTGGCGAATGAATCCGGCAGATCCCGTGAGCAAATCGAACTCCTCACCGGTCTCACCGGTCTCCCCCCTTTTCTCATGTCGCTCCAAAAGTGGCACTTCGAAGCCGCACCAAACGAATTGACCCACTAATGCGGGTCTTTCCGAAGCACGCCCGCGCAAAGACCCAGTAAATTCAGGGCATGCCCAACAGCGCCGTGCCCAATCGCTCAACATCAATGAAGACCCTGACCGATTCCCTTCTCAGCCGGTTCCGGCTCGCCGCGGATATGCTCGAGGAAATCGTTGCCGACCGAACGATCCTCGCTGACATACCGGAGGCCGACCGAAACCGCCTTCTCAATGCCGCCGGCAGAGTATCCCGCCCGGACGCAATCGATCGTCGCCAGCTCCTGAAAGTCGTGAAGCGAAAGCGGAGGCTGGAGCGAGTCGAACGTCAGGAGAGTCTCCTCGCGGAGACCGGCATCCGCAAGCTGCGCCGCGAACGCGTGATGATCACTTCGCCCAACATTTTCCCGCCCAGGACAGAGTCGCCCGGCGAAAAAGCGGATACGGCCTCCGACACAGAGGAGCCCCGCAACTGTTACGTGTGCAAGGATGAATTCACGACGGTACACCATTTCTACGACCGGCTGTGTTCCAGCTGCGCCGAAGAGAATTTCGCGAAACGCACAGAGCTCGCTGACCTGCGCGGCCGCGTCGCTATCCTCACCGGCGGCCGCGTGAAGATCGGTTACCAGGCGGGCATCAAGCTTCTTCGCTCGGGCGCGCGTCTCATCGTTACAACGAGATTTCCCCGCGATTCCGCCCTCCGCTACGCCCGCGAGCCCGATTTCGCGGAGTGGGGGCATCGCCTCGAGATCTTCGGCCTCGACCTCCGCCACACGCCGAGTGTCGAATCGTTCTGCACCGAGATGCTGGCAACCCATGAGAGACTCGACTTCATCATCAACAACGCCTGCCAGACGGTACGGCGGCCCGCGGGCTTCTATGAGCACATGCGCGAGACCGAAACCGCGGCGCTCACCGCAATGCCCGAACATGTTCGGTCCCTGCTTGGGGAATACGAGATCCCGCACGCCCATCGCACGAGCGATCGAGCCCTGAAGACGCCCCTCGCGCTGGGCCAGGGGATTTCGGCGCTCGCGCAGCTGCCTGACTCAGTACTTGCGAGCGATACCGATGATGACAACAGCATCTTCCCGAAGGGGCTGCTCGATCAGGATCTCCAGCAGGTGGATCTCCGCGGAAGAAATTCCTGGCGACTTTTGCTCGCCGAAGTTCCGTCCGTCGAGCTGCTCGAGGTTCACCTCGTGAACGCGATCGCCCCCTTCATCATCAATGCGCGGCTCAAGCCGCTGATGGCGCGAACGCCTGAGCGCGACAAGCACGTCGTCAACGTTTCGGCCGTCGAGGGCCAGTTCTATCGGCCCCACAAGACCATCCGTCATCCGCACACCAACATGGCGAAGGCGGCGCTCAACATGATGACGCGAACGTCGGCCGCCGACTACGTCGCCGCCGGAATCCACATGAACAGCGTTGACACGGGCTGGATCACGGACGAGGATCCGGAGGAGATCGCCGCACGGAAGACGGCAGAGCACCGCTTTCATCCGCCGCTGGACATCGTGGACGGCGCTGCCAGAATCGTGGATCCAATCATCTCCGGTTTCAACACCGGTGTTCACGTGTGGGGCAAGTTCCTCAAGGACTATCACCCAACCGACTGGTAGAGATGATTGAAGCGGCCACTGAAGTGGAAATACGCCCGATCTCGCACCGCAGCACCAACGACAAGGTGCTGGAGCTGGTCCGGCCGCTGCTCAAGCCCGGGATCAGAATAGCGGACATTGGCGCGGGCGAGGGTTTTTTCTCGCAGCTCGTCGGTCAGTATGTCGAAGCGGAGTTGGATCTCAACCCGTCCGCTGGCCTGTCGGCGTGCGACATCTTCCCCGAATATTTTCGTTACGGCGCGATCAAGTGCGGCACCATCGCGCCGGATGGACGTCTTCCCTACGACGATGCGTCGATAGACATCGCGTGCAGCCTCGAGGTCGTCGAGCACGTCGAAGATCAGTTCGCGTTCGCGCGCGAGCTGTTTCGCGTTCTGCGGCCGGGTGGCTGCGCGATCATCAGCACGCCGAACATCCTGAACATCAACTCCCGCTGGCGGAATCTTCATTCCGGTTTCGCGGTTCTGTTCGATCCGCTGTTGCTCTCGAGCGCAGATCCGGTCCACACCTCGGGCCACATCAATCCCGTCTCCTACTACTATCTGGCGTACCAGCTGACGCGAGCCGGCTTCGCCTCGACGTCTGTCGCCTACGACCGGTTCAAGACATCGGCGAGATTTCTCGTCGTCCTCTGCGGCCCCGCCATCTGGATCGGCAATCAGCTTCTTCGCCGGCGGCTCAACGCGCGAAAACCTGACGTGGCGGCCGAGAATGCGTCGATCCTGAGCGCGATGTGGTCGCTCAACATGCTCACCTCGCGCAGCATCATCACGATCAGCTACAAGCCCGGCTCGCCGCGTCGTTGAACGTCAGGTGAGACACCTATTCATAACGCAGGACTATGCGCCCGACCTGGGCGGGATGGCGAGACGGCACGTCGAGCTTTGCCGGCGGTTCGGCGACGCGACCGTCACCATGGACGTCTCCACGGTAAGAGCTGATGGCGCGGAAGAATTCGACGCCGGCGAGCCGAACAGGATCAACCGCCAGCCGTTTTACTTCTCGCAGGCAAAGCTGTTCACCAATCAGCTGCGGTGGACCAGTTGGCTCCTGTCGAACGACCAGAGCAATGTGCGGGTGATCCATTGCGGCAACGTGAGGCCCGTTGGCTACGCCGTTATCCTCGCCAATCTCTTCCGACGCACGCCGTTTCTCCTGTACGTAAACGGCTCCGATCTTTTGCGCGAGCAGCGCGCGCTCTCCAATGCGCGAAAGCGTTTCGCCGCGAAGAAAATATTCGGCGCGGCGAGCGGCATCGTTGCCACTTCCGCCTGGGTCGGGCGACTCGCGGAGGAGCTCATTCGCGATCTCGACATTCGCGACGCTCCTCCTATCGGGGCATTCGACCTCGGCACAGATCCGATCTTCTTCCACCCCGATCGCGACACTGGAGCGCTCCGTGCGAGGTGGGGCATCGGAACCGATCCCCTTCTCGTGACAGTCGCGCGGCTCGTGCCCCACAAGGGCCAGGACGTCACTCTTCGGGCGATAGCCGCTCTGACTGAGGAATTTCCGACGCTGCGCTATGCGATTGTCGGGACGGGTCCCGATGAGGGTCGCCTCCGCGCGCTCGCAGCCGAGCTGAAGATCTCCGACAGAACGATTTTCACCGGCGCCGTTACCGACGACGAGATCGCCGAGGCGTACGCGACGTCCACGATCTACATCGGGTTGTCGCGCGTCGAATCCGTGATCTTCGCGGAAGGCTTTGGAATTTCTTTTCTGGAAGCCGCGGCGTCGGGGGTGCCGAGCATTGCAGGCGATTCCGGAGGGGTGAGATCGGCCGTGCGCGATGGCATCAGCGGCATCATCGTCCCGCCAACTGACGTTCGCAGCGTCACTGACGCGATTCGCGACCTGCTTCGCAATCCTGAAAAGCGCGCGGCGATGGGCTCGAGTGCGCGCAGTCTGGTAGAGACGCACTACAATTGGGATCGGGTCGCGCGCGATACGCGGGCGTTCACGCAGCAGGTCGTCGAGCTCTAGTGTAACCGTCCGGACACGGGCCGAACGATGGTCAGTTGCTCGCCACGTTTGTGATCGCTCTTCGGCCCTTCCCTTGCAAAGAGGACGCTTACAGCCCCGCTTGACGACGATGGGGCACCCACCTGAGCATCGCAGGAGTCCACTATGAAAACCAACAACACATTCAAGGGAATCGCGCTCGCGTCCGCCCTCGCCGTAGCATCGGCGTGCGCCGGCGTCAGAAAGACGACAACCGATCTCAATCCGAACGTCAACCGCGCGCCAACATGCGCCGCGGCGATCGCAGTTTACAACTCTCGCGCTGACGTTCCGTACGACTATTACGAGCTGGCATGGCTGCAGGCGGAGGGGAATTCCGTCTGGACGACGGACAATCAGCTGCAGCAGCAGATCAGAAATGGCGCCGCCAAAGTGGGCGCCAACGCTGTGATCGTGAACCCGGTCACACAGTCCAAGTCGACCGTCAAGGTCCTCGGCGAAGCGATCGGCTCGAGCTCCGCAACGCAGAAGCAAAGTGCCCTGGCCGTCTACATGCCGGGTGATGCTGCGCGCGTCAGATCCGCTTGCGGCACCACCTGACGATTTTCTGCGGGTAAGCGGAAAAGCTGCTCGGCCAAAGCGCGGGTGACGATTACGTCACCCGCGCTTCTTATATGTGACCAGAATCTATCTCCGTCTGTCAAGGTATCAGTGAGCGCGAAAATCATTGCGTATAGAGCAGAATGGTGAGAAAATGAGGGGCAAGTTGACCCCTTCTTTCGTGGTGACTCGCCCGTTCAGGCCACTCGGCGACCTTCTGCAGCGTGGGTTGCGACGGTTCAGGTCGCGCCCGCCCGAGACCGCCTCGACCAGCTCGGCCCCCGTCGCTGAGTTGCAAACCGACTCCGACAGCGAGCGGCGCCTCAGCTTCATGCTCGAATCGGTGCCCGTCAACCTGTGGTCGACCGATGCCCGCTTGAACATCACTTTCTCGCAGGGCGCGGGTTTGCACCTGATCGGAACGGGCGGGAACGAACAGGTTGGCATGACACTCTACGAAGTTCTCAAGACCAGGGATCCCGGATTCACGCCCCTGG
>DASXYR010000492.1:0-1970 GCA_036502385.1 Gemmatimonadaceae bacterium | reverse complement strand
GAGGGCGCGCAGGGGACTTTCCTCGATATCGACCACGGCACTTATCCGTACGTCACTTCCTCGAACACCACCGCCGGCGGCGCCTGCACCGGGTCGGGCGTGCCGCCGCATCGGATGGATCGCGTGCTCGGCGTGATGAAAGCGTACACCACGCGCGTGGGCGAAGGCTCGCTCCCGACCGAAGACGCGACGCTCGCGGATATGCTTCACGAGATGGGTCGTGAATTCGGCGCGACTACAGGCCGGGCGCGACGTTGCGGTTGGTTCGACGCGGTCGCGACGCGCTACGCGACGATGATTAATGGGATCGACGATCTCGCGATTACCAATCTCGACGGTCTCGATACGGTCGATCCGATCCAGGTCTGCGTCGGTTACAAGCTGGATGGCAGGAAACTCGAAGTGCCACCGAGCGATGCCGCTCAACTGGAGCGTTGTGAGCCCGTGTATATCTCCCTCAAAGGCTGGAAACGCTCCACCGAGCGTGCGCGTAAGTTGAAAGATTTGCCTAACGAAGCGCGCGACTACGTCCAGAAAATCGCAGATTTAACCGGCGCGCGCCTCGCGATCGTAAGCGTCGGGCCATCGCGGGGACAGACGCTCGTCCTTTAGCGGGAGCCTAACGATGGCCGCGACTTCTCCCGCGATTCCACGCCACGTCGCGATCATCATGGACGGGAACGGCCGCTGGGCGAAAGAGCGTGGGCTGGCGCGGATTAAGGGTCACGAACAGGGCGCGCAAGCAGTTCGCGCCTGCGTCGAAGGCTGCGGCGATCTGCGGATTGAGTACCTGACGCTCTACGCTTTCTCGGCGGAAAATTGGCAGCGGCCGAAGGCGGAAGTTGCGGCCTTGATGCACCTGCTGGAGCGATTCCTGAAGGAAAAAACCCCGGAGTTGCTGGAGAAAAACGTGAAGCTCCAGGCGATTGGCCGACTCACCGATTTACCGGCGGCATGTCAGCGGCAACTACACAAATCCATCGAGCAGACCGCGGGTAACAATGGACTCACGCTGATTCTCGCGCTCAGCTACGGCGGTCGTCTCGAGATCATCGATGGGATCAAGAGCCTGCTGCACGAGATCGAGCTCGGGCACATCGACCGCGCGATGATCGACGTCGAGATGTTCAGCAAACACCTCTATACACGTTACTATCCTGACCCAGACCTGCTCATTCGCACGTCCGGCGAAATGCGGATTTCCAATTTCCTGCTCTGGCAGTTGTCCTATACGGAAATGTACGTGACGCCGAAGATGTGGCCGGATTTCGGGAAGGAAGACCTCTTCACCGCCGTGCGGGAATACGGCCAACGGCAGCGCCGCTACGGCGCCGTCTAGCGCCCGAGCCGGTTCGGTTAGTCGAGCGCGCCAGCTCGAGAACTCAGCGTGCAAGACCTACGAATCTTTGCTTTTCGCGCCGTTGTTATGCTCGATCGCGGTGACCATGTCCTGCTGCATCCGCTGGATTCGTTGAATCACGGGCGCCATCAATTGCATGGTTTCATTCATCGAGTCCTGCATGACTAACGGCAGCTTCTTGATCACTGCCTGACCGGTGGGCGTCTGGTAGAAGGTGATCATTCCCTCGACTTCCTGCTGGGTGAAAGATTTCTGATAAACCCGAATGTACATCGGTTCGACTTTATCCCAGGTCAGTGAGTCCCTGACCGCTGCCGTCACTTCGTGGCGCGCATTGTTGTAGATCCGCTCGACCTCAGGCGACGCCGCATGGCCGCTCGTGACCTGCTGATGGACGGTGTCCAAAGTCGTCTCCATCTGGCCCATGACGTTATCCATGAGCTCATGAGCGTGCGAAACCTCGAGTAACTTTTTGATCGACGCCTCGTTCGCCGGCTGGGCCTCAGCCCGAACGGAACGACCACAAAGGAGACCAACTGCGAGAAGAACAAGAATACGTGACAGCATTCCCGGAGGCTAATCGGCCGGCGTTTCTGGCGACAAGCTATTT
>DASXYR010000491.1:0-3161 GCA_036502385.1 Gemmatimonadaceae bacterium | reverse complement strand
CTTGTCGAAGCTGCCGCTCCCGAGAAGGCGTCCATCTGGGCTGAATGCAATCGACCACACATTCAAAGCGTGTCCTCTGAGTGTGTTCGTGAGCGCGCCATCGCCCGTTCGCCAGAGTTTTACCGTTCGGTCTTCGCCGCTGGATGCGAAGCGCGTTCCGTCGGGGCTGAATGCGACCGACCAGACGGTCCCGACGTGGCCCGCGAGCGTGCGGGCCAGAGCGCCATCGCTTATCCGCCAGAGCCTCACCTTGCTGTCGTAGCTTCCGCTCACCAGGAGCTGCCCGTCGGGGCTGAACGCGATCGATGTCACCCCTTCCGGATGTTGAAGTGTTCGAAGCAGTCTTCCGTCCGCGACTCGCCAGAGCTTGACCGTGCTGTCGACGCCGCTCGTCGCGAGAATTTGAGCGTCGGGACTGAACGCCAGCTCGCGTCCGGGACCGCGGTGGGCGGCGATCGTTCGGGCCAGGATTGCTTTTAGCGACGGTTGTTGGCCGTCTGAAACGCCAGCGACGAGGACGCAGGAAAGCGCCACTGCGCCGCACGCGCGGAGCATTGTGTTTGAGATCATTTCGGATGTGAGGGGTTGCCTTGACTACGCTCTCCCTTCGCATCGGGTTTCAAGGCACTCGCATCCGTGTCTGCGTGCCGCGTAATTTCCGGAAAGCCAAAAGAGGAGAAGAGATGAGCATAGCGGAGATATTGCTCCCGGAGTTCGACCAGGAGATGGCCACCACGCGCCGCGTGCTCGAGCGCATTCCATCGGAAAAGGGACAATGGAAGCCGCATCCAAAGTCTTTTTCACTGGGTCATCTCACGCAGCTCGTATCGGGAATGCCGGGTTGGATCACGAATACACTGCGGGAGACGCACCTCGACCTCGGTCGATATGCAGGGTACAGCTACGAGAAGACCGAGGACCTGGTGAAGTCGTTCGACAAGCACGTCAGTGAGGCACGGAAGGCGATCGCCGATAGCAGCGACGAGGACTTTCAGGTTCCGTGGTCGCTCAAGCACGGCGAGCGCGTGATCTTCACTCTCCCGCGGGGGCCAGTGGTACGCACCCACATCAATCACCTCGTCCACCACCGCGGCCAGCTCACCGTCTACATGCGACTGTTGGATGTCCCCGTTCCCTCTATCTATGGTCCGACGGCGGACGAAGGGATGTCAGGATTCTGACAGTTTCCGGCCGCTAGCTGCTTCGTTGCATCACAAGCGGGTAGGGCGACGTACTCATTGAAAGAATGAGGGCACGCGTGTTAATTGCAAATCTGCGACACGATCTGAGCGGCACGACGAGAAGATGCGACCTTCGTTGCCGCCGCATGTAGGGGTTTCAACGCGATGACATCATCACATAATCGTAGACTCACCGGGATGCTGCTTCTTGCAGCCCCCATTGCTGCGTGCGCCATCGCAACACGCGGCTCGGCGCAAACGATCGTGAGCCCAGCGGCCCACGCCGCCGGCGATTCAGCGGCTGCAGCCCGGGCGCAAGCGGACAGCGTTCGCCATCCTTATACGCAGGCCGACATCGACTTCATGTCGCACAT
This sequence comes from Gemmatimonadaceae bacterium, assembly GCA_036502385.1. Classification (GTDB taxonomy): domain Bacteria; phylum Gemmatimonadota; class Gemmatimonadetes; order Gemmatimonadales; family Gemmatimonadaceae; genus UBA4720. The sequence goes on along the minus strand of DASXYR010000491.1, from coordinate 1,606 downwards.
GATCGGCCACCACGCGCAGGCGATTGCCATGGCCCGTTGGGCGCCGACGCACGGAGCAAGTCCGTCCGTGCTGGTTCTCGCCGACAGGATCATCAATGCCCAGCAGGACGAGATCCTGACGATGCAGACATGGCTGCGCGACCGGCACGAGCCCGTACCGGAGGCAAATCCCGCCGGAATGAAGATGACGATGGGCGGCATGGAGCACATGATGCTGATGCCGGGCATGCTCACCGAAGAGCAGATGAAGCAGCTCGACCAGGCGCGCGGTCCGGAGTTCGATCGCCTCTTCCTGACTTTCATGATGCAGCACCATCGCGGCGCGGTGACGATGGTCAAGCAGCTATTCGAGACCTATGGAGCTGGTCAGGATGAGCTGGTCTTCAAGTTCGCGACGGATGTCAACGTGGATCAGACCACGGAAATCGCCCGCATGGACAAGATGCTGATCGCTCTTACCCTCGGCGTAGAAACGCCGTAATAGTTGTCCTGTTGTCAACTTTTCGCTTGTACCCGCTCGACCCACCAGAGGAAACACAAATGGCACACGTGCCCCACGTTCGTCGATCCACATTCCGCGCGGCGATAGCTTCACTCTCCTCACTGTTGCTCGGCGTTGCCGTGTTGTCGGGACTCGGATGCGCAACGACTGCCAGCTCGCGCGCCAGCAGCATTCCGCCGATCAGAAACATGTCGGTCGGTGAGCCGATGCCCGATCCTCGGGTGGGCCTGAAGGCGGGGAAGACCGACGCAGGCCAGGCAGCGTGGAATCTTCGCCTCGTCTCGAACACTCCGCCCTCGGAGAAATTCGTCGGCGTCACGAATTCCGACCTTGCTTTCCTTGGCCCCTACGCGATTCAGGGCACATACAACGGGCCCGAGATATGGGACATCTCGAATCCGAGCCATCCCACTTTGAAGACAGGGTACGTCTGCCCGGCATCGCAGAGTGACGTCTCGGTTTACAGGAATCTCCTCTTCGTCTCAGGCGAAGGGACGAGCGGACGCATCGATTGCGGCGCCGAAGGTGTGAAAGACACCGTGAGCAAGGACCGCCTGCGCGGACTTCGCATCTTCGACATCAGCGACATTGCGAATCCGAAGAATGTCGGAAATGTGCAGACGTGCCGCGGATCGCACACGCACACGTTGCTAGTGGATCCGAAGGATCCGGACAACGTCTACGTGTACATCTCGGGCTCCGCCGGCGTTCGCTCGCCGAACGAGCTGGCCGGATGCTCGAGAGCGCCCCTCGACACGGATCCTAATTCGGCGCTGTTCCGAATCGAGGTGATCAAGGTTCCGCTGGCGCATCCAGAGCAGGCAGCGATTGTGAGCTCGCCGCGCATCTTCAATGATCTGACGGCGCCGCCAAGTCATGGGGAGGCACCGCAGGATATCGCCGCCAACGCGAAGGCTGTCGCGGAAGCGAAGGCAAAGGGCGGATTTGTTGTGACCATTCGAGGGACCGAGAGAGTGATGGGCGCTGGCTTCGTCACACCGAGGCTCGACAGCATCGTAAAGGCGCGCAATGGAACTGGAGTTCCAACCGCCGCGGACAGCGCGGCGTTGCGCGCGGCACTTCCCGGCATCATTGCGAGGCTGA
>DASXYR010000490.1:0-2628 GCA_036502385.1 Gemmatimonadaceae bacterium | reverse complement strand
GAGCGGCCCGAGCATCTGGGTTTCGCCGGCGCCGGTCAAAGAGAGGCGGATCGTTTCGCTCGTCGGCGCCGGAATCGCGTCAATGGGCGTGTATGTCGTACACGCTCCACTGAATAACACGATTCCGGCCATCGTTCCCACCATTTTCAGTCGCACATGCTCTACCCGGCCAGACACGCCGCGCCCGTACCGTCGGACACGGCATTCGGCGGATCGTTCGGATTCCTCGCCCCGTTGAATCCTTCACCAGCGGGCGGGATGTTCGTGTTCGTAAGACGCTCGTTCGGATCGTAGTACATCCGTCCGGGCACTTTCTTTCCGGGTTGAGTCGGCGCGAAATTCGGCGTGCACGTGCGCTTGTAGTCGTTCCACGCCTCATGCCCCAGCTGAAAATCGGCGATGTACTTCTCGAGCAGGATCTCGTTCAGCAGCGCCTGGCCGGCGACAACCTCCGCCGCCAACCCATGATTCGCCCGCTCTTCATTCAGCTTGGCGAGCGCCGTGACCTGGTCCCCCGTCCGATACGCTGCCTCGGCCCAGATCAGGGTGTTCTCGTCGTAGGTGACGAACGGCTGCTGAAAATCGGGCGCGAGCCGATCGTCGCTCAGCCTACCCCCGTCCGCGTCGAAATACTCGTCGCGGCGCGGATCATTCCTTGTTTCCAGCAGCGAGACGAACTGCTGGTCGGCGATCAGGTAGCCCCCCCGTCCAGCGGGAATCTCGAACTGATAGTAAAAGTTCTGCTCGGCCGCGTTCGACGTGAACGCGCCAAAGTAGTTGCCCGCGTCCGAGGATATGCCCTGTTGCGCCTCCGCCAGGGCCTGCGCGTAGGCTCCCGCGCGTACCTCACCCGTGTGCAAGTAGAAGCGCGCCTTGAGCGTGTGCGCCAGCGCCGTCCACGCCCCGGTATCGCCGAAATACACGTTGTCCGAAGCCGCGGGCGGTGAGTTCGTCTCAGCGGTGCTTGCCATGTTCGTGATCGCGGCGCTGAGCAGCTTCTGCACCGAGTCGTAGACCGCCAGCTGACCGTCCAGCGTCGGATTGTCGACGTCGGTTAGAGCCTGCGAGTACACGAGATTCCCGAACAAGTCCGCTCCCGTGCCCATAGTTATCCCTTCCTGAACCTGAAGGATTCCGAGCAGCGCGAAGTTCTGTTCGTCCTTCGCGATCTGCTGGGCATGAACGATGTCGACCAGACCGCCGGCCGCGTACAGGCCGGCGTTGAACCCACTCTGGATGCCTTCGTCGTACACGTAGTTCCAAATGCTCTGATATTGATTTTGTCCGCCCGCAAACTGGCGCGCCCACATACCGGTGACGCGCGCGGGATCGCTTCCGAGAAGGGCCCAGATGGCCGCCTCCGCGCCCGCGAAAAGCTGATTCGCGGTGGCGGTGCTCGGCCGGTTCGGATCGGTGCTCAGATCGCCCCCGGTCAGGAAGTCGCTTTTGCAGCCGGTCACCATCAGACCGGCGGCAACCGTGACGAGATATCGAAGTTTTATCACTGCAATTCTCCTTGGTATTACCGGTTGAGGCTGAACGAGAGCACGAACGATCTCGTCTGCGGATTTGCGAACCAGTCCAGTCCCTGCGTCAGGTACTCGGAGCCGGCGTTGTTCACTTCGGGGTCCAGGCCGCGATACTTCGTCCAGGTCTTGAGATTGCGACCCGCGATGCGGACATCGGCCGAGCTGAACCCGGTGAGCCTCTTGAGGAACGGCTGGTCGAGCGAGAACGTGAGGGACAGCTCGCGGAGCTTCACGAAGCTGCCGTCCTCCATGAACTGCTCCGAGGGTCCGGAGAAGCCTCCGCCCGTCCCGACGATGCTCAACCAGTTCTCCCAATCCTGCGGAGTCTGCAGACCCACGACACCCACGCCCGGACCGGCGACGTTGGGGTACTTCTTGGTGTCGTAGTCCACTCCATACTGGCCGGTGCCGCTCCGGCGATCGGTATCGACGTGCGTACCGAACACGTACAGCGCGCCACGTGTGCCGTTGTAGATGTCTCCGCCCTTCCGTACATCAAGGAGTCCGGAGAACGTCAATCTGTTCTTGATCTTGAGCGAGCTGGTGTACGACATCGTGTATCGTGGGTGCGGGTCACCTAGCAGGCGGACCTGCGGATCAGTGACCGGCAGGCCGTCGGGTCCGAGGAACAGCGCGTTGGGCTTGAAGCCGCCCGGCGTCGCGGCGCACAGCGCGTCGATGTCCTGGAGCGCAACGCCATCTCCGATGCCGGGAACCGCTACCTGTGAGCCGCGTCCGCAGTGAACGAACGCGGTACCGATGATGACGCCCGGCGCGTATCCGATCACATCGGCGCCCTCGGCCGAGTTGGCGCCAAAGCCCTCGAGAAGATCGAAGATCTGCGCCCCTCCAAGGCTCGTTACGTTGCCTTTGTTTCTGCCGTACTGCACGCCGACTTCCCACGCCAGGTTTTCCGTCGTGAACGGCCGCGCGTTGAGCGTCAGCTCGACGCCCTTGTTAGAGAGCGCACCGGCGTTCTTGAATGCGCTGAGGAATCCTGTCGCCCCCGCATTCACGGTTATCGGCAGAATCACGTCCGTCGATCGCTTGTTGTAGCCAACGAGGGAGAGATCGACTTTCTGATTGAGGAAGCCGAAGT
>DASXYR010000489.1:0-3356 GCA_036502385.1 Gemmatimonadaceae bacterium | reverse complement strand
GTCGCGCTCCAGCCTCTCAACAGCCTCGCCAAGGATGAAAGTTTGATCGTCCACGACCTTCATCATCGCATTGACGACGGATTCGCGGATCGTTATGTGCTGAGCCTTCAGATCGAGTAAGGGAACGGCCATTTATCTACGGTGTGGAATGGGCTGAAAGAGGCTGTTAAAGATACACGACTCGGGGTCAAACCTGGGCGCGCAGAGGAAGCGGAACTTCGCGTCCCGTCTTGGCCGACTCGTAGATGCCCAGGATCAATTCCAGGGACTTCCGGCCGGCGCGGCCATCGGTGTCGGGCTTGGCTTCGCCCCTCAAAACCTCCAGGACATTCCTGTAGTAGCCCTGATGGCCCAGCCCATAGACGTTCGGCGGATTCGTATTAGCCGCTTCTACCAGCTTGTCGTCGTCGTCGTACTCCGCGAACTCCCAGTGTTCGATCTTGTTCACCGCGGTGCCGCCGATCTTGGCCGAGCCTTTTTCGCCGAGCACGGTCAGTGAACCCTCGAGATTCCGCGGATAGGCGAGCATCGTCACCTGGATGCTCCCGAGCGCGCCCGAGCGGAACTTGAGGATGGCAACACCGGAATCCTCTGTCTCGATGCGGCGCGCGAGCGTAGCAGTCTTCGCCATCACGCTCTCAACCGGCCCCATGATCCACTGGATCAAGTCAACGTAGTGCGATGCCTGGTTCATGAACGCGCCGCCATCGAACTCCCACGTCCCGCGCCACGGCGCCTGATCATAATATTCCTGCGGCCGCGCCCAATGGACGATGCAGCTCGCCATGTAGATGCGGCCAAACCGATTGTTATCCACCGCGCGCTTCAGCAGCTGGACTGGAGGATTCAGCCGGTTCTGCTTGACGACGAACAGCTGAACCGCCGCCTTGTCGCACGCGTGAACGAGGGCATCCGCGCCGGTGAGCGAGATCGACATCGGCTTCTCCATCACGACGTGTTTCCCGGCCTGCGCGGCGGCGATGCCCATCTCGTGGTGAAGCCCCGACGGAGTCGCGATCGTCACGACCTCCGCATTGCTCTCGGCGAGCATTTTCTCGTAGGACGTGAAAAATGGAACTCCCCACGTCTTTCCCGCCTCCTGCGCGCGCGCTGGATCGACATCAGATACGGCGACGAGATCCAGCCCATCGATTTTGTCGATCGCCTCGAAGTGGTTCTTGCTGATGCGCCCGCACCCAGCCACCGCGATTCTAAAGCTCTTCTCACCGGTCACCTACGAAACTCTCCTCAGCTCTTCGCCCACAAGCTTGTATTTCGTTCCACAGACTTTGCAGCTGCTAGGATCTCTCTCCGAGAGCCGCTCGCCGCACTGGCACATCCAGCCGATCCGTCGCGCGGGCACTCCGACCACGAGCGCATAGGCGGGGACGTTCTTCGTGATCACGCTTCCAGCTCCGACGAAGGCATACTCTCCGAGAGTGACCCCGCAGACGATCGTCGCGTTCGCGCCAATCGTCGCGCCCTTCCCAACCAGCGTTTTTCTGTATTCGTTGCGACGCGAGACGTGACTGCGCGGATTCAGCACGTTCGTGAATACCATCGACGGTCCGCAGAAGACGTCGTCCGAGAGCTCGACTCCCTCGTAAACCGACACGTTGTTCTGGATCTTCACATTGTTGCCGATCTTCACGCCGTTCATCACAACGACGTTCTGTCCGAGGGAGCAGCGCTCGCCGATGACGGCGCCGCCGAGCACATGACAAAAATGCCAGACCTTGGTGTCGGCCCCGATCTGCGCGCCTTCGTCTATGTACGCCGACTCGTGGATGAAGGGGTTCGCCATCTAGACGCCCGCTTCCTTCGGAATCCTGGCGTGCCATTCCTGGAGCGACATCACCGACGCAGCTCTCGACCGCAGCGATAGAATTGCGTCGCAGGCGGCGCTCGCCGCGGACAGCGTTGTGGTGTACGCCACGCGGTTCGCGATGGCCGCCTGCCTCATCGTGTAGTCGTCGCGCTGCGATTCCTTTCCGAACGGCGTGTTGATCAGGAGCTGCACCTCGCCATTCAGCATCATGTCGATTCCATTCGGACGTCCTTCGTGGATCTTGAGAACGGTCGTCACGGGAATGCCGCGACCGCGAAGGTGCTTTGCCGTCCCGGCGGTGGCGAAGAGCCTGAATCCCATCTCCTGGAAGCGTCTCGCGATGGGAAGAACAGAACGCTTGTCGGAGTCGTTCACGGTAATGAAGATCGCGCCCTCGGTAGGAAGGACGTTGTCAGCGGCCAGCTCCGCCTTTCCAAACGCGCTCCCGAATGAATCCGAGATTCCCATCACCTCGCCCGTCGAGCGCATCTCGGGTCCGAGGATCGGATCGAACTCGCGGAACTTGTTGAACGGAAACACCGCCTCCTTGACCGAGATGTAGGCCGGGGCCACTTCCTCCGTGAATCCTACATCCTCCAGCGTCTCGCCGAGCATCACCCGCGCGGCAATCGCCGCCAGTGAAACGCCAATGGCCTTCGACACGAAGGGGACTGTGCGGCTTCCGCGCGGATTTACCTCGAGCACGTAGACCTGTCCGTCCTTGATAGCGTACTGCACGTTGATCAGTCCGACGACGTTGAGAGCCTTGGCCAGCTGCACCGTGTAACCGCGCATCACCTCGATGTGCTCTTCCTCGATCAAATAGGGTGGCAGCACACACGCGGAATCGCCGGAGTGGATTCCGGCGTCTTCGATGTGTTGCATGATGCCGCCGATTACGACCCTGTCGCCGTCCGAGATCGCGTCGACGTCGGCCTCGAAGGCGTCCTCGAGAAAGCTGTCGATCAAAACCGGCTTGTCCTCGGAGACGCGCGCCGCGCGCTCGAAGTACTGGGTTAGCGATCTCTCGTCGTAAACGATCTCCATCGCGCGTCCACCCAGCACGTACGACGGACGGACGAGAACGGGATATCCGATTCGCCCCGCTGCCTCGATCGCTTCCGAGAGACTCGTGGCGGTTCCGTTTTCCGGCTGCCTGATCCCGAGCTTCCGGGCGATTGCGTCGAACCGGCGACGGTCCTCGGCGATGTCGATCGCATCAGGCTGGGTGCCGAGTATCCGAACCCCTGCATCCGCCAGTCCTTTCGTCAGCTTCAGCGGAGTCTGACCGCCCAGCTGCACAATCACGCCAAGAGGCTGCTCGCGCTCGACGATATCGAGGACGTGCTCGAGGGTCAGCGGCTCGAAGTACAGCTTGTCCGAGATGTCGAAGTCGGTAGAGACGGTCTCGGGGTTCGAGTTGATCATGATCGTCTCGTAACCCTGATCGCGGAGCGCGAGCGCAGCCCTTACGCAGCAGTAGTCGAATTCGACGCCCTGCCCAATGCGATTCGGCCCGCTCCCAAGA
>DASXYR010000488.1:0-4416 GCA_036502385.1 Gemmatimonadaceae bacterium | reverse complement strand
TCCTGATGAAAAAACGTCAGATTTCTCTTGACCCCAGTTCAATAACCGATAATTTCCAACCATGATCCGCTCCGCCGCCAACCGCCGAATTCTCCGTTATCCGCTCTCGCTTACCAAGGCGGGGATGGGGACTTTCTGCGTAGGGTCTGACAAGGTTGGTTGACGAGTCATAGCAGCAACGCAGAAGGGCCTCTCCCAAATAGGAAGAGGCCCTTTTTTTATGCAGAAAACGCCCTTCTACTGGAGCCGAGCTCCGGAGATAGACGATGATGGAAAAGCAGGGACTGTACGACCCGGCTTACGAGCACGATGCGTGTGGAATTGGGTTCGTCGCCCAGATCCATGGCGTCCGCTCCCGCGACGTCGTCGACAAGTCCCTCGAGCTGCTTCGGAACCTCACGCACCGGAGCGCGGTCGCCGCCGATTCCTGCACCGGCGACGGCGCCGGTATCCTGCTTCAGATTCCACACGTTTTTCTGCGGCGCGTCTGCAGTCCGATCGGGATCGCACTCCCAGATGCGGGCAACTACGGCGTCGGGATGGTGTTTCTTCCCGCCCGCCCCGCCGATCGCGCGGCGTGCGAACGCGTCGTCGAAGCGATCGTCGTCGATGAAGGGTGCGACGTGCTCGGCTGGCGCGACGTCCCCGTTGACGACGAGGTTCTCTCCCCCGCCACTCGGCGCGGCCGGCCCGCGATGCGGCAGATCTTCGTCGCGCGCATGGGCGTGAGCCGCGACGTCGACCCGAACTATTCATTCGAGGTCGCGCTGTACGTCATCAGGCGGAGAATCGAGACGGCGCTGCGCGAGATTCCGAGCGGACACAACTGCTACGTCGCGAGCTTCTCCTCACGGACCGTCGTGTACAAGGGGATGCTGCGCCCCGATCAGCTGACGCCGTTCTACAGCGATCTGCGCGAGCCCGATCTCAACAGCGCGATCGCGCTGGTTCACTCGCGCTTCTCGACGAACACGTTCCCGTCGTGGCGGCTGGCACACCCGTATCGCTTCCTCTGCCACAACGGCGAGATCAACACCCTCCGCGGCAATCTCACGTGGATGCGCGTACGCGAAGGCATCATGTCGTCGTCGCGCTTCGGAAAACGTCTCGCCGAGATGCTCCCGGTGTGCGGCGAGAATCAGAGCGACTCGGCGTCGCTGGACAATGCGCTCGAGCTCCTTACGCTCGCGGGACGCCCGCTCGCGCACGCGATGGCGATGCTCGTACCCGAAGCCTGGGAAGGTCACGGGACGATGTCGGCCGAGCGCAAGGCGTTTTACGAGTACCATGCGTCGCTGATGGAGCCGTGGGATGGCCCGGCCGCTGTAGCATTCACGGACGGACGCCAGGTCGCGGCGATGCTGGACCGCAACGGACTTCGGCCCGCGCGCTACGTCGTCACCGCCGACGACTTCGTCGTGCTCTCGTCCGAAGCCGGCGCGCTCGACATCCCCGTCGCGAACATCCGCGCCAAGGGACGGCTCGAGCCGGGCAAGATGCTCGTCGTCAACACGACGCAGGGACGCATCCTCGACGACGAAGCGATCAAGACCGAGCTGGCGTCGGTGCGGCCGTACAGGCGGTGGGTGGCGGAACAACGGATCGATCTCGAGGCGGGAAGCGGGAAGCGGGAAGCGGGAGGCGGGAACCACGAATCGGCGCCAACCTCGGTTTCGTCCGCTGCAATCACACGGAACCCTTTCGCCTCAGCCCCGCTTCCCGCCGACCGCGTTCCGCTTCCCGTTCTCCAGCACGTCTTCGGCTACACCGTCGACGAGCTCAAGATGGTGCTCGGCCCCATGGCCGACGCCGGTGAAGAGCCGGCTGGCTCGATGGGGAATGACACGCCGCTCGCCGTGCTGTCGCACCGGCCGCAGCTCTTGTCGGCGTACTTCCGGCAGATGTTCGCGCAGGTGACGAATCCGGCGATCGACCCGATTCGCGAGCAGCTCGTGATGTCGCTCGCCATGAATCTCGGGCCGCAGCACAATCTGCTCGAGGAAACGGCCGAGCACGCGAAACAGATTCGCATCGCGCAGCCGGTGCTGACGGAGCAGGATATCGACGCGCTGCGCGCCGTGACCGATCCGGTTCTGCGCGCGGTCACGCTGTCCGCGGTCTTTGCCGCCTCATCCGAGCATGAAGCGCTCGATCTCGCTGTCGAAGAGCTTTGCCACAAAGCATCGGAGGCGGTCGTCGCCGGCTGCGGCGTGCTGATCTTGAGCGATCGCGGCATCGATGAGCAGCACGCGCCCATTCCGTCGCCGCTCGCGGTCTCGGCAGTCCATCACCATCTCATCCGTGAGGGTCTGCGCTGGCGCGTGAGTCTCGTCGCCGAATCGGGGGAAGCGCGAGAGGTGTCGCACGTGGCGCTGTTGATCGCGTACGGCGCGAGCGCGGTGCATCCGTACCTCGCGCTCGAGACCGTCGCCGCGCTTGCCAAGCCCGAAGCGGCGAGCGACAAGCCGCACGGCGCCGCTGCCCAGGCGCGCTACGTCAAGGCGCTCGGCAAAGGTCTGCTCAAGATCATGTCGAAGATGGGAATCTCGACGCTCCAGAGCTACTGCGGCGCGCAGCTGTGGGAAGCAGTCGGCCTGGATTCCGCGCTCGTCGAGCGTCACTTCGTGGGCACGCCGTCACGCGTCGGCGGAATCGGCATGGAGCTGATCGCCGAGGAAACCCTGCGCCGCCATAGCTCGGCGTTCGAGAGTGAGACGGACGAGCCGCGCCTCGACTCCGGCGGCGAGTACCAGTACCGCGCGCAGGGCGAGCACCACAACTGGAATCCGATGACGATCGCCAAGCTGCAGCACGCGACCCGCGGCGACAGCTACACGACGTTCAAGGAGTTCAGCCAGCTCGCGAACGACGAGACGCGCGACCAATCGACGCTGCGCGGCCTTCTCACCTTCGTCGACCGCGAGGCGATTCCGATCGACCAGGTCGAGCCCGCGAGCGCGATCACGCGCCGGTTCTGTACAGGAGCGATGTCGTTCGGATCCTTGAGCGCCGAGGCGCACGAGACGCTCGCGATCGCGATGAACAGGCTGGGTGGCCGCAGCAACAGCGGCGAGGGCGGCGAAGATCCCGCGCGCTTCGGCACCGAACGCAACAGCGCGATCAAGCAGGTCGCGTCGGCGCGGTTCGGCGTCACGGCGGAGTACATCGTGAGCGCCGACGAGCTCCAGATCAAGATCTCACAAGGGGCGAAGCCCGGCGAAGGCGGCCAGCTCCCCGGCCACAAGGTCGACGCGGTGATCGCGCGCACGCGACACTCCACACCGGGCGTGACGCTGATCTCGCCGCCGCCGCACCACGACATCTATTCGATCGAAGATCTCGCGCAGCTGATCTACGACTTGAAGGCGATCGCGCCAAAAGCGGCCGTCTCGGTGAAGCTCGTCTCGGAAGCAGGAGTGGGAACGATCGCCGCGGGCGTCGCAAAGGCGCGCGCCGATCTCATTCTCATCTCGGGCGATTCGGGCGGCACCGGCGCCTCTCCGCTCTCGTCGATCATGCGCGCCGGAAGTCCGTGGGAGCTCGGCCTGGCCGAGACGCAGCAGACGCTCGTGATCAACGGACTGCGCAGCCGCGTACGCCTGCAGACCGATGGTCAGCTCAAGACCGGACGCGACGTCGTCGTCGCGGCCATGCTTGGCGCCGACGAATTCGGGTTCGCCACCGCGCCGCTCATCGTCGAAGGGTGCGTGATGATGCGGAAGTGTCATCTCAATACCTGCCCCGTGGGAATCGCGACGCAGGATCCAGAGCTGCGCGCGAGATTCGCGGGCCAGCCTGAGCACGTCGTCAATTATTTCTTCTTCGTCGCCGAGGAAGTGCGGGAGATCATGGCGCGGCTGGGGGTGCACACGCTGGACGAATTGATCGGACGCACTGACATGTTGCGTGCGCGTCCGTCGTCGGTGGGCGCGAAATCGGGGACGCTCGATCTCTCCGCGCTCCTGCATCTGGCGACGCCTGCCGCGCGGGCGCACCCAGGCCGGGTCACGCGTCATCACGTCAGATTGAGTCTCAATACATCCGAGCAGGAAGGCGGACTGAACCGCATGCTCGTCGACCGCGCTGAGCGCGCGCTCGAGCACGGCGAGCGGGTAAAGGAATCGTTGCTGATCACCAATTCCGATCGAGCCGTCGGCGCCACGCTCTCCGGCGAGATCGCCCGCCGCTACGGCAATGTTGGTTTGCCCGACGATACGATCACGGTGCGATTCACCGGCTCGGCGGGCCAGAGCTTCGGGGCCTTCGCGGCGCGCGGACTGACGCTCGATCTGGAAGGCGAGGCGAACGACTACGTCGGCAAGGGACTGTCGGGCGGACGGCTGATCATCCGGCATCCGCGCACGGCGCAGTTCATCGCCGACCAGACGGTATTGATTGGAAATACGGCGCTGTATG
>DASXYR010000487.1:0-4615 GCA_036502385.1 Gemmatimonadaceae bacterium | reverse complement strand
GCTGCTCTTCAAGCGCGTGCAGTACAATCGGGATGTCGCGCAGCTCCGGGCGCACATGACCGACGCCGAGCGGCAGCGAACGGATGCAATCGTCCAGGCGGAGCAGAACAAGCTGCGCATCGCGATCGAGCTCGCCAAGCGCCAGTCAAAATTCGACAAGCGGCTGCACCTGAACGTGTCCATCGACAGCTCGCGCATGTATCTCACGCGCGAGGGTGCTGTGCTGCGCGAAATGCCGGTCCAGTTCGGGCCCGAGCGCGGCGTCTCCGACTCATCGTCAGCACCGCCAGCCGCGATTCCGCGGGGAGAGCGAACGATCGCAGATCTCTCGGACACGAAGATCACTCTCGATGGAGGGGCATTCATTTTTACTTCACAGACGCCAAAGCTCGAGAGCGACGCGAGTCAGGTACCGGCGGGTTCGCTCCGCATCGCTCTCGAGGACATGCAGGCGATCAAGCCGAACCTTAGTGCAGGTATGAAGGTATACTTCTATTGAGCGACGAATGTTTTCATCATCCGCGGTAACTCTCTAAGAGGTAGTTAGATGGCGGGACTTTTTTCGTACGGCGGCAGGACTGTCTGGACGCTGATCGTGGGCTTTGTCGTTGCCGCGGTCCTGAGTGTCATGCTCCTGACCAGGACGGCGGAGCTCCGCTATCAGCGAGACGTCAATCGCATGGTCTACAATGACAACCTCGGCGTCCTGAACGAGGTGAAGTCGAAGCTCGGAATGACCGGCGACAGCCTCAAGGCGCTGCTCAACGAGTCGCCCGCCGCCGCGGCTAACCAGCCGTACATCGTCGTCAGCATGGCCGACCATCGACTCTGGTACAAGCAGGGAAAGGAAGTGCTGTTCGAGGCGCCCGTGGCGACGGGCAGCGGCAAGGAGCTGGTGGGAGGCGACGCGGGCCAATGGCGTTTCGAGACGCCACGCGGCCGGCTCACCGTAAAGGCCAAGGATGAAGATCCGGCGTGGGTGCCCCCCGATTGGCATTACGTCGAGCAGGCGCACAAAAAGGGACTCGGTGTCGTGCACCTCAGTCCGGGGCAGTCCATTTCAACCGGAGACGGCGTCATCACCACCCAGAACGGCGAAGTCGTCAAGAAGTACAGCAACGGCAGCGTTGTTTCGCTGGGCGCGGGCAAGGAAGGTCATGAGATCGTCGCCGGCGGCAACATCGTCGTTCCGCCCTACGGCACTTCAGCGCGGCGTTACATGGGAACCCTCGGCACGCGCCGGCTCGAGCTCGGCGATGGATATGGAATTCACGGGACCGACGAGCCGGCGTCGATCGGCCGATCGGTCAGTCACGGATGCGTGCGGATGCTCAATGCTGACATCGAGAAGTTGTACCCGATGGTTGCTGTTGGTACCCCGGTCTACATCTATTAAGAAAGGGTTTTGGAGTCTGCGGGCGTAGGAGACCGGCGCCACCCAACAGGTGAAGAGCTCGAGCTCCCCGACGAGCTTCCCGTTCGAAAGCGCCACACGACGAAGATCGTGTGGGGTGTCGTGGGCGCTGCCGCAGCTATCGGAGCTTTCCAGTTTCTGCAGGCGGCGAGCTATACCACCGCCAAACCGATAGGAACGTATCTCGCGCGCGCCGTCGTTCCCCTCGCCGAGCCGTCGGCCAGCGCATTTGGGTTGAGCGGGGAAGTGAAGCTGGCTTTCGCCATGCCGCTGCAGGAGATCTCCTATCCACTCGACGTGCACGGCGATCCCAGCGAGCTGCACTACGCGTGGGTTCGAAACGGCGACACCACCCTCGCGACGACGCCTCAGCCGCTCACTGGAGACAAAGTAGTGGCGCCGCTCAATGCCGGGTTCTACCGCTTCACGCTGATCAAACAGGATCAGAAGCGCTCCGTCGAAGGTCTTACGTTGGCCGTGCTCGTCCCATTCCAGGAGAAAGCAGGAGGGGTGCTGCGCGGCTACCGAATCGGGACCTACCTGGCCGAGCGCGTTCGTGGAAAGACTCCGCCACCGGAGGGTTTTCTGGAGATCACACCGGCGGATGTCGATTTGCCGATCACCAAGCACCTCCGGGTCGGCGATTTTCTCAATCACGACCAACAGGGAGTCTGGCCAAGCTACGCTGCCGTGAATCCAAAGCTGTTGGACAAGCTGGAGCTCGTGATTCAGGAGATCGCCCGCTGGCACGGCGACAAGGCGGTGGCGGACATCGAGATCGATGTGCATTCCGGCTTCCGTGCTCCGGAGCACAATCGAAGGATCCAGCGCGCGGCGCGCGACAGCCAGCACCAGTACGGCGACGCCGCGGACGTGGCGATAGACGCGAACGGCGATGGAAAACTCACCGCCATCGACAGTCGTATGGTAGGTTTGGCGGTGGAGATAGTGGAGCTCAAGCACCCCGACCTCGTCGGGGGGCTCGGCATCTACACCAGCAGGAATTCGAATACCAATTACGTGCACATCGACGTGCGCGGCCAGCGGGCTCGCTGGCGCGGCCGCTTCTAGATTACGACGGGAGAAGAGAGATGAACGACATTCTGCGCGAGCGGCTGATACGCAAGCTGGACACGCTTCCCGAGGAGAAGATCTACCAGATTCTCGACTACATCGATTTTCTGGAGTCGAAGTACGCGCCCAAGCTGTCGACAGCGCCGAATCCCCTCAAGCGTTTCGCGGAGGGCGTCGAGGATACTCTTCGCGCCGGGAAAATGAGCGCGAACGTGATTGGTGGGACGATGAGCGTGATGAACAAGGCGGTTGGTGTGCTCACGGACGTGGCAAATGCTGGCAAGTCAGTTGCAACGGAGATAGCCGGAGTGGCGTCGTCAGTGACTTCGTCCAAGCCGCAGGCGCCGCAGGGGAGCTCTAACGCGCCGGCAGCGCCAGCGTCGCCGGCCACACAGACTCCGCCAACACAGCCACCGGGAGATCAGCGCAAGTGAGAGCTCAATCGACGCGCGCGAGCGCAGCATCATCGCGAAAGAAAACCACGCAGCGCACCCGAACGGCTAGCGCGGCGCGTCCCGCGGCACGCCCTGCCGAGGCCCGCTCCGCGCCACTCAGGGGTGCCGGGGTAGGCCCGAAACGCAGCGTCCTCACCACGATGAAGGAGCTGCCGAACTTTCTGCGTCTGATCGGCGGCCTTCTGGCTGACATCCGCGTGCCGACGACCGACAAGCTTCTGGTTGCGGGCGCTGTCGGGTACGTGCTTCTGCCAATGGATTTCGTGCCGGATTTCATCCCGTTCGTCGGCGAGATCGACGACGTTTTCCTGCTGGTGCTTGCCCTCCAACGCCTGATCGCGAACGCGCCGCGGGCAGTGGTGCTTCAGCACTGGATGGGAGATCCGGAGCAGCTTCGCTCGCTGGACCTGGAGCGCGTGCTGGTTGCGGCAGCGTTCTTTTTGCCGCGTCGGGTGCGGCGGCGGTTGAGGACGATTGGGCGGGACATCTAGGCTTCTTGCGTTTCTCGTCGGCGCGTCGGCGCTGGCGGCTTGTCAGCGGAAAGCTCCTGACAATTCAGTCGACATAACCCGCGCGTGCTCGACGCGCGTTCGAAGCAGAGGACCGGCAGTCCGCCTTCCGCTGGCTCCCGCTGTCAGGCCGGGTTTCGGCGGCATCATCGGAACCCTCTCCGACGCTGGGGGAGCGCTGCCGCATTATCCGGTGCTGGCCGTCATTCCCGGTGGCGATCAGAATTCGGCGCATTTCACCGCCACCCCTGACAGCAGCGGTGGCTTCGCCTTCGATGCGCTGCGGCCGGGCCACTACCGTCTGCTCGTCCGAGCCTATTCGCACCGGCCGGATTCGACCGATGTAGAGGTGCGCGCGGCGCAGATCGACACCGTCGTCATCGTCATGCAGCTCTACGACTGCCTCGGCCGGTAAATGACACCCTCGCGCGCAACAGCTTGTCATCACAGTGGTTCCGGAGTCGGGCGCACGAAATAGTCCCCGGCCGCCTCCCCTCTGGCCGGCAATCCTTTTGAAACCTGCTTGTGTCAAAACCGTAGTGCCAGACACGGCGCTCCGGTTCTTTTTGCGCCTGCGACACACGCAACGCCCTACTTTCTTCTGAGAGCTGGCCCCATGAAGCGCATCTCGTTCGCTGTTCTCGCTCTCGCTCTCGCCGCTGCAAGCGCGGCCACAGCCCAAAACCCAAATCAACCCCGACCGATGGGCCCGCCGCCTGCGGCACCTGGTGAAGTGCTCGGCACAATCGTCGACACTGCCACCAAGGAGCCCATCGCCCGCGCCTCGGTCGCTATTCGCAGCCGCAAGGATTCCTCGCTCGTCACCGGCGCGATCACTGAGGCCAATGGATCGTTCCGAATCCAGGGTCTTCGCAGCGGCGACTACTACCTTCGTACCACCGCGATCGGTTTCCGTCCACGCACGTACACCTTCAGCATCACGGACGCGGCGCCAAAGGCGAACGTCGGACCCGTAACCCTGACGCGCATCGCAATCACACTGCAAAGCGTCCAGGTCGAAGGTCAGGCGCCGACGGTCGTGATCGAGCCCGATCGCAATACTTACCGCGCCAAGGACGTTGCTCCCGCGGCTGCGAACGCGAGCGAGGTGCTTCAGGCCACGCCGTCCGTTGATGTCGACGGCGATGGCAAGGTGAGCCTCC
>DASXYR010000486.1:0-9112 GCA_036502385.1 Gemmatimonadaceae bacterium | reverse complement strand
CGCAGAGTTCGGACGGGTACGCCGGAGTGATCAATCTTGGGGTGAGCGTCGGGTAGCTATTGCTCAGGGTTTGGGGCGCCAATTTCACGGCGGTCAACCAATCTTCAATGTCCATAGCGCCAGTATGAAAGCTCAGGGAGCTCCAGCTGCAAAGCTGTGAGCTCCCTGCTTCAGTTCTGTGGATACGTAAGCAGCGCCTCGATCCAAGCGCCGCACCTTCTACTTGGGCCCTCCCGGATTCATAGCGAATGGCCCGCGCCCGTTGACCTGCACGACGGTTGTCCCGTGCGCCTGGCCGAAGTGCGCTTGCCGCGGCGGCAAGTACACGAAATCGCCGGGACCATACATGTGCAGAGCGCTCGCATCGAACGTGCTACCCATCCCGAACGCGACGCCGCCCGAGACGACGGTGACGTTTTCGCCGGTCGGATGCCAGTGAACGGGAATCTGGTATCCGTCGGGAAACTGGAGACGCAGCACGAACCCGCCCGGCGCGCTGGGGTCGCCGTGTAGAACGGCGATCTTGGCGCCGGGCGCAAAACCTGGCGCGTTCAGATCGCCCCAGGTGAGGGCGCTCGCCGCATGCGTCTCCATCATGGATGGATCCATGATTGGCGCAGCGGCGGCCGGAGGCGGGGCCAGCGGCGTCGTGCTCACTGGAGCGTCGAGCGCTATTCGCCACTTTCCGTTCACCTTGTGCCAGACCGTCACGTAGTTTCCGGCGTCGGTCGCTTTCCCGTTCGGCGTGTCGTACGACTCGGTGTACGCCCCGTATTCGGTTGCCCGCGTCGGACTGGCGACATCGATCCAGGCTGGCTTCCATTGCACGTGATACGCGGGAATCTTGACGACGTCGCTCCACCCGGCACGAATCGCGCTCGTGCCCGCCATCGGCGGGGCGTTGGCGAAGAGCACGACGGCGTCCGGCGTGTGCAGCGCGACGATGCTGTCGACATTCTGCGCGGCGATGTAGCGTTGCCAGGAATCGGAAGCCGCACGGACCGCTCGCTCGTCCCTCGACTGACTCGCCGCCGTCTGCGCGAGCGCTGCGAGCGCGATCGCGACAAATGCCGCGAGCCCAGGAATCCCTGTTGTGCTCTTCATCAAGCCTCCTCAGTACGTGTGGTGGGTGCGAGCCGAACGAGTCGCGCCCCCAACTTTGAGAGGACAGGGCGCCGCGTCAAGTTCTTGGCGTTTGGGAGCGGGGCGATGTCTACGCATCAACAAAACCAAAGCAGGCAGCCATCAGACCGTTTCCGGCCGGTTGGATCGCGGCGGCGCTTAGGCATCCACAAAACTGAAGCAGGCAGCCGCCAGCTTTGCTGCCGCAAGCGCACAGCTTTCATACTGGCGTTCTGGAGTTGGAAGAACCAGGGCCGCTTGGTCGGCCTCCCCTTCAGCCTGTATAGCTAACGGCTGGTCAGGTGAGCGTTTTTCATGTCAGCGCGCGATGAATCTGTTCAGATCTTCCCGCAGTCCCCAGAATCCGATAGCCAGGCTACACGCCATGGGCTGCAAAGGCTGGGAGCTGCCTGCTTCAGTTTTGTGGATGCCAGACGGGCGGCCCGATCCCGCCGCCGAGAAACAGCTAATCAGCTTTCTTCAAGGAAGAATCATCGCTGCGTTCAAGACCGCTCGCTTCCCCGATTGCAGACTACATCCACGAGGGGCGGCCGCATTTCGGCGACCGCCGCTCACCGCTCTTTATCTGCATTTGCAGTTCAATGAGGTCCCCCAAATGACGCACAAATCTTTCCTGGTATCCGCCCTCCTGATCGCCGCGGTCGCCTGCAGCGGTGGCGGGTACGGCACAACCGGCCCGGGAAATCCCCCGCCGCCGCCCCCTCCGACTCCGGGCACCGTCGTGGCAACGAATAGCCTGGTGTTCACGCCGAACACTCTCCACGTCAACGCGGGCGACCAGGTGACATTCTCCTTCGGATCGGTGGCGCACAATGTCTTCTTCGACGACGCCAACGGCGTGCCGACCAACATCGACGGGAACAACGCCAACACCACGGTGCAGCGGACGTTTCCAACCGCCGGAACCTATACGTACAATTGCCACATTCATCCGGGCATGAGTGGGACGGTCGTCGTCAACTAATTCGGCGTTTGGATCGGGGCGTTGCCTGGGCATCCACAAAACTGAAGCAGGCAGCTACCAGCGTCGCGGCTGAAAGCACCCAGCTTTCATAGCGGAGTTTTGGGTTTCGAAGAGCCGGGTGAGACGGGTGGCTGGCCTAATTTCTTGAGCAGGCCGTGGAGCATCTTTCTCACCTCGACTCCTTCGGCAATCAGAGAGCTGGCATCGGGATCGGGAATGACTCCAATGTCGCGTGCCAGCATCACGTGGTACTCGAGTTCATAGGTCGAGTTCAGGCTGTATCGAAGAAATCTCGCAAACTCACGCTCGGTATTCTGCCTCCTGCCCTCTACGATGTTCGCAGGGATGGACATAGAGGCTCGGATGATCTGGCTCCGTAGCGCCGAATAGCGCATCGCTCTCACGCCCGTCGCGGTATGATGAGCGTGAATTGCGAGAGCGTGGGCCTTCTGCCACACCTGAAGGTTTTGGTAGTCGCTCATGCCCGCCAAGCTGAAGGCTGGCCCGGTTGGAGCCACGACCATTCGAGCGCAGACTGAACCTTTGTGCCGCATCGTCTATCCCCAAAATCCGCCGGAAAAGCTGGTAGCAAACAGCTGCAACGCTGGGAGCTCCCTGCTTCAGTTTTGTGACTGCCAGCACCCCACCCCGATCCCAACT
Organism: Gemmatimonadaceae bacterium; assembly: GCA_036502385.1. Classification (GTDB taxonomy): domain Bacteria; phylum Gemmatimonadota; class Gemmatimonadetes; order Gemmatimonadales; family Gemmatimonadaceae; genus UBA4720. Next base: position 6,345 of record DASXYR010000486.1, on the reverse strand, counting down.
CCGCGAAAAGCCGATTGCTCTATGGCCCCCGGCGCTGAATATTCACCTGCCCCCACCACGACCGCAGTAATGGCTGAAGCGAAGATTGCAGACATTGGGAAGTACCACATCATCGAGCTCATAGGCGAGGGCGCGATGGGGGTCGTGTACAGGGCCAACGACTCCGTCCTCGATCGCACCGTCGCGATCAAGGTCATGAACGAGTCCATCGCCCGGCAGGACGATCTCCGCAAGAGATTCCTTCACGAGGCGCAGGCCGCCGCCTCGCTCCAGCACCCCAACGTCGTCTGCATCTACGACCTCGGCGATTTCAATGGGCACCTCTTCATCGCCATGGAGTTCATCCAGGGCGTCGATCTCGAGAAGCTCCTCGAGACCGGTGAGCCGATCGCGCTCCAGGCGCGGCTCGACATCGTCATCGACGTCCTGACGGGACTCACCTTCGCCCACAAGCGCGGGATCATCCACCGCGACATCAAGCCCGCCAACATCCGCGTCACCGAAGACGGACGGGCGAAGATCATGGATTTCGGCGTGGCTCACCTGTCGTCGTCGAGCATGACGAGCACGGGGTCGTTTCTTGGAACGCCGAGCTACATGGCGCCCGAGCAGATCACGGAGGGGAAGACGTCGCCGGCGACGGACATCTTCGCTGTCGGTGGGGTGCTTTATCAATTGCTCACGCAGATGCGGCCGTTCGAGTCGCCGACGCTGCAGAATCTCTTCTTCCGCATCATCACCGAGACGCCAAAGCCGGTGAGCGAGCTGGTGCCCGGACTTCCGCCCGCGCTCGACCGCATTGTCGCCAAGGCGATGGCGAAGGAGCCGTCGGATCGCTACGCAACGGCGCTCGAGATGGCTAACGATCTGAGCAACGTGCGGTCGAAGCTGAGTGGCCCATCGTATCCGGCGTCGGTCTCGCTGAGCGCGTCGGTCTCGGGAGCGATCGAGCAGGCGCGAAAAAAATCGCGGAGCCGGTCGAGAAACTTTGCGTTCGCCGGCGCCGGCGCCGTATTCGCCGTCGCGGTTCTCATCGGGTGGTCACAGCTCTCGAAATCGCGCGCGCCAACTTCTTCGTCCATGGATCAATCGGCAGCTGTCGCCTCGAATCCTTCGACGCTTCCGACGGAAAACGCCAGCGCTCCGCTTCCATCGGCGAGAGGAAACGTGACGGCGACGCCAGTGCCGCCGCCTCCCGCGCCAACGCAGGAGACGTCTCGCGCTGCGCAGACGCCGGACCCCTTGAGGGGATCCCCGCGCAAGCCCAGCGAGCTTTCACGAGCGGCCGCGCGCGCGGCGGACCCACCCCGAAGCACGCCGCCCAGGATCGCGACGAAAACGATTCAACAGCAGACAACGAAAACGGTTCAACAGCCGCCGATTTCCGCCGCGCAGCCGATCGTCCAGCCGTCGACGCAGAACTCTCTCGCGCAGCAGCAGGTAGTGACCTCGCCGCCGCCGGCGATGGTGATCCCGCGACCCGTGCAATCGCAGCCCGTCGAATCACCCGCTAGCTCACCACCGCCCGCGCCGACCCCGCCCACCACAGCCGAAATCGCGCCCTCGGTCCAGGCGTACGCGCGGGCCATCGAGTCGAAGGACATCGGCGCCGTGCGTCATGCTTACCCCGGCCTCACCTCGGCGCAACAGGGTCAGCTGGAGACGTTCTTCCAGGCGGCGCGAACGATCGACGCCAAGCTCAGGATCTCGAGCCTGGACGCGTCACCCAATTCGGCGGAAGCGCGCGTGGTCGGCAGCTACGACTACGTCACGTCGGAGGGAAGGACGGAGACCCGACCCGTCAGTTTTGCGATGTCGTTGCGGCGTGAAGGCTCGGGCTGGAGGGTGGTCTCCGTCCACTGATTTCGACTGACCGGGGATCTCGCGGGAGCTAAACTACAAACTCAGAACTACCTGGTGAGGGTGGTAGATACGTGATATGGGTTCCGTGTGCGTCGCGCCACACCCGGAACCCAGAACCGGTATCCATCACTCTCACCAGGTAGTTCTGAGTTTGTAGTTTTCTTGACCAGAATCGCGCGAAAATCTAGAACGTGTACTCGACTCCGGCGGTGTAGACGAGGTTCGGCCGCAGTCCGCCGCGATTCAACGGAAAGAGCGTGTTCAGAACGATCGTCGTCTTCTGCGCCGGCGTCAGCTTGAATCCGAACGAGCCGTTCACGACGTCGTCGCGCATCGCCGGGATGTTTGTGGGATTCACCGTCCGGCGAAACGGCACGTCGTAAGTCACGATCCCCGGCAGCTTCAGCTTGCTGTCGCCCACCTGCAGCTCGGTGACCAGGTCGGCGGCGAGAGTGAACATCTCCGACATCCTGTGATCGAAGCCGACGGTGCCGAGCACTGCATCGTTCTGCTGGATGCCGGCGTGATGGAGATAGCCGGCATTCAGGTGCGGCGAGAAATCGCCGAACTTCGAGTTGAGGATGACCAGCGCGCGGCCGGAGAATTTGCCGGAGCCGAGCAGGTCCTCCTCACTGCCGGTTGGAAAGCGTCCGTCGACGAGAAAGGCGAAAGCGGCGTCGGGCGTCTCGCGGAGATTCACCTTCAGACGCAGCGCGACGTCACCCAGCCCAGCCGCGGATCCCAGACTCTGACGGCTCGCCGTGAGCACCGGGTTGTCCGGCGTGCCGGCGAAGTAGTGCGCCGCGGTAGTGCCGCCGAAGGGAAGAATCTGCGCGTTGCTCTCGCCGCGGAAATCTGCCTGCACGATCGGGACGACGAGCCCGAAGTCGAATCTGTCCGAGACGCCGTACGTCACGTACATCGACGTGACCTGGACGTTGAGCTTCATCGACAGGCGAAAATCCATCTCGTCATTCTCGAGAACCGGCACGCCGTAGAGGGCGCAGTCGGCGCCGAACTGCGCGCTGCACCCCGGGAAGTTCACGTTCTGGTGCGTGAAGGTCAGGTCGATGTTGTTCATGTCGACGCCGCGAAGCGTCGCAAAGGTGAACGATGTCCTGCTGATTCCAGCCAACACGCGTCCCCGTCCGAGCGTCTGCGCCCGCTCGGCGAAAATGGGCCCGGCCGATGTGGACGTGCGGACAGGCATGCCGCCCTCGAAGCGGAACGTCTCGCCGCCGCTCGTCGAGCCGATGGGGATGCTGCCGATGCTGGTGCCAAGCGCGTCGGTAATGAACGAGATGAGCGCGCCGTTCTCGGCGTTCGATGCCGGGATGAAGTGGAGGCCGTGCGCCTGTAGCGACGCGGGGTTGTTCGGATCGCCCGAGCCCGCGAGGAAGAGGGGCTCCTGACCGGGGCCGAAGATGAATAGATCCGAGATCTTGTCGCGGAGGCCCTGCGCTTTTGCGACGGATGGGAACGCAAGCGCAGCGAGGCAGCCGAGGGCGAGCAGCTTTTTGGCGCCGAGCTTAACAATATGAGTGAGCATAGTTGGATGGGGTTGGGCCAACTGGCGTGCTCGAGCGGGTAAATCATATCTGTCGCCTGCTGAGGCGGCAAATGGGTGTGACTCGGCTTTTGGATCGGAACGTTCCCTACGCGACCACAAAACTGAAGCAGGGGGCTCGTGGCTTTGCAGCCGTAGCTTCCGAGCTTTCATATCGGCGTTAGGGAGTTGGAATGACTGGGTCGCGCTTCATCCGGCCTCTCTTCACGCTGAGTAGCTGACAGCTGGGTCAGTGAGCGGCCGAGCCTTTGGCCGCGTGGTGAACTCGGTTAGACAGTTCTGCAGATCCCCAAAATCCGAGTAAAAAAGCTAGGTAGCTCCGGCTGCAAAGCTGAGAGCTCCATGCTTCAGTATTGTGAATGCCAGAGGGAACGCCCAATCCCAACGCCGCGATTCAAACTAGGTCTTCGCGCCCCGCAATGCCCTTACGAGGGCGCCCTCTTCCCCAGGTCGTTCGTCTCCCCACAGCAGCAGCAGCGCCAGAATCCCGTAAGTCGGAAGATGCCCGACCAGCTCCCGCCACCCAAGAAACGGAAGCGTGAGGTTGAATGGGATGAGCGTGACGATGATGATGAGCCGGACGTACGTTCCCGCGATCAGCATCAGCCCCACCAGCAGCTCCACAGTGCCGGCGATCAGCAGGAACTTTGTGTCGTCGATGCCCGGCATCCCGATGTAGGGGAAGAAATTGAAGTGGTGATCCGCGAGAAACGCGAGGCCCATCGGGATGTTCCAGAGCTTTTCCGTGAACGCCACCACCGTGAGGCCGATTCCAAGCGCGACGCGAAGCACTGGAACGGCGTATGGGATGAGCGACGACACCGGCTTATTGAGCCTGTCGAGCGCCATGTCGAACGCGAGCGGGCCGCGCCCCGTCGCGAAGAGGAAAAACGCGATGCCCGGGATCTCGGTGTGCTCGATGAGCCGGACCGGCCCGAACACCAGCATCCCGACCAACCACAGGAGGCCGAGCGCTGCCGCGGCGGGACGCGCGAGCGCGCCGTAGATGAAACCCAGGGCGATCGCGATCTCCACCATCCCGAGCACGCCGCCGAGGAGATTGACGGGCAGCTCGAGATTCGGAACGAACAGTTGTCGACTCACGCCGCTCACGAGCAGCGTCACGCCCATGTGCACGCCGATGACGAGCGGCACCCACGTAAGGAGCCTGACGTAGTTGTCCCACGGCATCCCGAGTGAGATCGGGCCCGGCACAACGCTCCGTCTGCCCTGCGTGCGGTAGATCGCCGTTGCGATCAGCGTGATTCCCACCGCGATGGCGATTGGAACGAGGCTGTTCGACGAGCTCCACGTTTCCCATTGGACGGGGAAGCGGAACTCGTCGGTGAACCATCGCTCATGCAGTGCCATACGATTAAAACTTACGGCTAGTCGCTTGGGCTGGGCGAGGCTCGTAGCTGTTTCGCGGCGTTGGGATCGTGGCGTTGCTTAGAGATCAACAAAACTGAAGCAGGGAGCTCACAGCCTTGGAGCTGGAGCTTCCGAGCTTTCATACTGGCGTTATGGAGTTGGAAGGACTTGTTCGCGTTTCCTCGTGCCTCCCTTCCCGCTGAATGGCTGACGGCTGGGTCAGTGAGCGTCAGAGCCTTTAGCCACGTGGTGCACCCAGGTAGACCGTCAAGCAGAACCAGAATCCGACTTGAAAAGCTGGGTGGCTCCGGATACAAAGCTGAGAGCTCCCTGCTTCAGTTTTGTGGATGCCAGACGAAACGCCCCGATCCAAACGCCGCGAAACAGCTAAGAGCTACCGCTTCGCCCCCGTCAAATCCAAAGCAGTCCGTAACCCGCGAGCGAGCTTGACCGCGTCATCGTTCGCCCAGAAATGCATGAAGAAAAGGTGGGGCGTCTCGTCGACCATGTGACTGTGGATCGCCGTCACCTGGATCCCGTTCTGGCTGAGCGCCCACAGCACCGGATTTATCTCACGTCCGAGCAGAACGAAATCACCGGTTATCGCGGCCTTTCCCGCGCCGGTCGGTTGAAAATTTAGCGACGTCGCGATGCCCATCGACGGCGCGACCTCGTGCTTCTCGTCGAGGATCTTCTCGCGGCGCGGGATCGTGACCTGGAACACGCCGCCGTTCGATTTGCCGCTCGCTTTCAACGCATTTGAGACCGCGACGGTGTCGATATCCATTGAAGTCGCAACCGCCGCGGCCGGCGGCCCAAGTGGCGTGGAGGTGAACTCCAGCGCGATTCGGATCGCGCGCGCAATCCGCGCCGGATTTCCGATGGCCCGGATGTGCATATACATCACTCGCGGCGATTCGCCGAGCAGGTGATTGTGCAGCGCGGTCTGCTCGATGCCGTTCTGCTGGAGGCTCGCCATCACCGACTCGACCTCGGTCGGGAGCAGGACGAGGTCGCCCATCACCATCGCGTGATCCGAGATCCGCTGGAACGCCACCCACGATCCCAACGCGAGCACTGGGCGGATGGTGACTCCGTTCAGAACCACCTGGAGGTCGCTGCGCGGGAAGCCGAACTTGAGCACCGCCCCTGGGTTGGGGGTTCCTTTGCGGCCGAGGGCCTCCTCGATGCTGGTGCGTGTCGCCGCCGGAAACGGCTTTTGCGGCGCTGATTTCTTCTGCGCGAGTGCCGGAGCGGCTGCGAATGCCACTGCGAGCGTCAGGTAGAGAGCGTAGTTGCGAGGGGAGAGCATGCTCCGGAGTTTAACGCCCAGCGAAAGCGAACGCTGTCTCGTGAAGGCTTCGAGCTACTACGATGCAGTAGGGTTCTCGATGCGTCAATGCTGGTGAGGACAAACGCCAACAGCTGTTTGCTGCGCCGACCAGGGCCGAGCTTCCCCCCAGTGCTAACTTCATTGCGTCAGCGAACGAGAGCACGCCTTGCCAATCACATACGAGATCGACCCCGGACAAAGACTCGTCGTT
>DASXYR010000485.1:0-7642 GCA_036502385.1 Gemmatimonadaceae bacterium | reverse complement strand
GTGGGGTGTCGCCGGCGTCCGCTGTATCGGATTTCATCGCCAACGCATTCTCGAAGGTTCGCGGTGTGGCCATCAATCGCGACGGATCTCTCGTCGCGATCAGAGGCGACTCGACTTACCTGCTCACCGGGGCCGCGCTCAGGCTGCAGGGAACTCTTGGAACCACGGCCGGCAGCGCGGGCATCGACTTCCACCCGCAGAACGACGCGGCGATGGCACTTAGCTCGCGCCTGATTTTCGCGGCGTCATCCGAGCCACTGATCGACGTCTTCGACACCAACTGCTACCAGAAAGTCGCTACCGTGCAGATTCGCGATCCGATTATCGGTCCGGTAAAAGCTGCGCTGCGCTCGAATGGCCAGCTCGTGCTGGTGGGGGCGACGGCGAAAGGGGTTGTCATCGCGACGCTACCGAATACGTTTACCACGACCTGCCCGTAGGTTTCCCGCAGGACGCGGGTGCGCGATAGAAAACGAGCCCGGTCAAAAGCCGGGCTCGTTTCTTTTTCTGGGGGAGCATGCTGCGATTTACAACCGCCGGCGAGTCACACGGGATCGCGCTCGTGTCCATCCTCGAAGGAATGGTCGCGGGTCTGCCACTCGTCGCCGATGACGTCGACGTCGAGCTCGCCCGCCGCCAGCAGGGCTATGGGCGCGGGAGGCGGATGAAGATCGAGTCTGACCATGCCGAGATCCTCTCCGGCGTTCGTGCCGGCCAGACGCTCGGCTCGCCGATCGCGTTGCTGATACACAATCGCGACTGGAAGAACTGGCAGGAGATCATGGATCCCGCGCCCCGCGAAGGCGATCCTGACCGCAAACGGGTGGTAACGCGCCCTCGTCCCGGCCACGCCGACCTATCGGGTATGCTCAAGTACGATCGCGATGACGCGCGTGACGTCCTCGAGCGCGCTTCTGCCCGCGAGACGACCGCGCGCGTGGCCGCTGGAGCAATCTGCAAGAAGCTCCTGCGCGCGTTCGATATCACCCTCGGGAGTCATGTGGTGCACCTCGGCGGAGTCGATGCGCGGAGGCCGGCGAAAATGCCGACTGATCTGAACGCCGCCGCCGACGCGTCGCCACTACGCACGCTGGACGCCGAAGTCGAGTCGGAGATGATCGCTCGCATCGACGCTGCGAAAGCCGAGGGAAATACGCTCGGAGGAATCGCCGAAGTCGTGTGTGATGGTGTGCCGGTTGGCCTGGGGTCACATGTGTCGTGGGACAGGAAGCTGGACGGACGACTGGCGGCCGCGCTGATGTCGATTCCCGCGGTCAAGGGCGTCGAGGTCGGGCTTGGGGTCGAGGGTGCCATGCGAAAGGGCTCAGAGGTCCACGACGAAATCGACCCGGACGAGAGCAATGTCAGAGCGGGACGCGTGCGTCGGCGAACCAATCGCGCGGGCGGACTGGAAGGAGGCATCACCAACGGCGAGCAGATCGTCCTGCGCGCATCGATGAAGCCGATCAGCACACTGATGCGCCCACTGGGAACCGTCGAGATGAAAACGCGAGAGCCGGCCCAGGCAGTGGCGGAACGAAGTGATGTCACGGCCGTCCCGGCGATGGGGGTAATCGCCGAGGCGATGACAGCATTCGTCGTGGCCCAGGCGCTGCTCGAAAAGTTCGGCGGAGATTCTCTCGGGGAGACCCGTCGCAACTATGAGAATTACATTCTGTCTTTAAGTGATAGAACCGGACGCTAGGTCCGTCGCGCCACATCTGATCCTCGTGGGACTCCCGGGAGTGGGGAAGACGACGATTGGGCGGGCAGCGGCGCGACGGCTGGGAAGACCGTTCCTTGATTTCGATCAGGAGATCGAGCGCAGGGCTGGCTTGGAGGTGCGGGAGATCTTCCGCACCGAGGGAGAAGAACATTTTCGAGCGCTCGAATTCGCATTGACCGAGGAGCTGAGCAGCAGTAGCGGAATGGTCTTGTCGCCGGGTGGCGGATGGATCACCCAACATCGATCAGTCGAACTTTTGCGTTCTGCGGGGCGTATCATATACCTTAGAGCGTCACCGGAGGCAGTTGCACGCAGGCTTCGTCGGGTGGAGACCCGCCCGCTGCTGGCGGGACGAGACCCGGTCGTTGCACTCCGGGAGCTGTACGAAAAGAGGCGGGCCCTGTACGAGACCGCGGATGTGGTGCTGGACACGGAAAGCCTTGTCAAACAACGACTTATCGCAAAGATCGTCGAATTCGCTTCGACGCTAAAATAACTTTTTCGACGAACATGGACGAACGAACCCCGGGACAGACCACCTTTCGCGTTATGGGACCGCACGAGCGGGGCAGATTCGCCCCTGAGGCGTGGGGGCACCTGATCTCATTGAACGGCTCGGGCGCGATCAACGGTGTGGAGCTCGAGCACATCATCGAGCGAGCCCTCATGCAGTTCGAGGGACGGATCGCGCTGGACGACCTGCGCGGCCTGCTCGAAGGTACTGGCCTGGAAGATTCGTCCGGAAGCGGCGACAACCTGACGGTGCACTAGATGGCGAAAGCCAAGACAGCCAGAAAAAAAACAACGGCGACCAAACGCGCGACCAAGAGTGTCGCGACGAAATCGCGGAAAACAGCGACGAAGAGCGAAGACGATGGGATAGTTGCCGAGCCGGGCTCGACCTCGCTCGTCATTGTCGAGTCTCCGGCGAAAGCAAAGACGATCGGCAAGTACCTCGGCCGCGCGTATCGCGTTCGCGCGACCATCGGTCACGTTCGCGATCTACCCGAGAAGAAGATGGGGATCGACATCGAGAACGGCTTCGAGCCGGAATACGTGACTATTCCCGGCAAAGAAAAAACCGTCGCGGATTTGAAGTCCGCCGCGCGTGATTCGCGGGAGATCTTTCTCGCGACCGATCCTGATCGCGAGGGCGAAGCCATCGCGTGGCACGTCGCGCAGCAGATCAAGTCGAAGAATGGGGCGCCGGTCAGGCGTGTTCTCTTCCACGAGATCACGCGTGACGCAGTGGTGGCAGCAATTGCCAACGCGGGAAAGATCGACGAGCGCAAAGTGGATGCGCAGCAGGCGCGTCGTGTTCTCGATCGGCTCGTCGGCTACAAGGCGAGTCCCGTCCTCTGGAAGACCGTGAAGAAGGGAATCTCCGCCGGGCGCGTCCAGACGGTTGCGCTGCGCCTGCTCGTGGAGCGAGAGCGCGAGATCCGCGCGTTCAATCCCGTCGAGTACTGGACCGTCGAAGCGTTGCTCGAGAAAGACAAGCAGCAGTTCACAGCGAAGCTGCACCTCCTCGACGGCAAGAAGCCGGTAATCAGCAACGAGACGGAAGCGAACGAAATTCTTTCCGCGCTCAAATCGCGGAAGACCTTCCAGGTTACCGAGGTCAAGCGGCGGGAGCGCAGAAAGAATCCCGCTGCGCCGTTCACGACGAGCACCCTCCAGCAGGACGCTGCGAAAAAACTGAGCTTCGGCTCGAAGCGCACGATGCGCCTCGCGCAGGATCTGTACGAGGGAATCGAGATCGGCGAAGAGGGTGCGGTCGGACTCATCACGTACATGCGTACGGACTCCACGCGCGTCGCTCCATCCGCGGTCGATCAGGCGCGCGACTACATCAAGATGATGTACGGCCAGCCGTATCTGCCCGACGCCCCGCGTCTCTACGCCGACGGGAAGTCGAAGAACGCGCAGGATGCGCACGAGGCAATTCGTCCGACCGATCCGACGCGCCGGCCCGAACACATCAGGAAGTACCTGAAGGAAGACCAGTACCGCCTGTACGAGCTTGTCTGGCAGCGGTTCATGGCCTCACAGATGTCACCCGCCGTCTTCGATACCACGACGGTGGACTTCGATCTCGGCCGCTTCCTGTTCAGGGCAACCGGCAGCGTCGTCAAGTTCGACGGCTACCAGAGGCTCTACAAGGAATCGCGCGAAGCCGAAGAGGGCAAAGCACTGGAGGAAGAGCAGGGGCTGCCCGTCGTCGAGAAGGGAGAGGACAGTCCCGTGAAGGGGATCACGCCGTCGCAGCACTTCACCGAGCCGCCACCGCGCTACTCGGAAGCGAGCCTCGTGAAAGAGCTCGAGCGGCTCGGAATTGGCCGTCCATCGACGTACGCGTCGATTGTCTCTACCCTCGTCGATCGGCGTTACGCCCAGCTCGAACAGCGTCGCTTTTTCCCCACTCCGCTTGGAGAGCAGGTGGAGAAGGTGATGGTGAAGAGCTTCCCCGACGTCTTCAACGTCAGATTCACGTCGCTGATGGAAAGCGATCTCGACAAAATCGAGGAGGGCGACGTGAACTGGCGCAAAATGCTCGGCGATTTCTACGCGCCATTTGCGGAATCAGTGAAAGGCGCCGACATCGAGGCGCTGATCGGCGAAGCGCACGATCTCTCCGCGCTCGCGACCGAGAGATGTCCGACGTGTGGCGGGAAGCTGGTGCCTCGCGGCGGATTCTTCGGGCCGTTCCTTGCCTGCGAGAACCACCCGAAAGAGTGCAAGTACACGAGACCGCTCCGTGGTGATCGCAAGCCGGCCCAGCCGACTGACGAGATCTGTCACGAATGCGGATCGCCGATGGTGATTCGTCACGGACGCTCGGGGGAATTCCTCGGCTGCAGCACGTTCCCGAAGTGTCGCGGAACGCGATCGATGCCCACCGGCGTGAAGTGCCCGAAGGATGGCGGAGATATCGCCGTCCGCCGGTCGAAAAAGCGTGGCAAGGCGTTCTACGGGTGCTCCAACTATCCGAAATGCGATTTCGTGGTATGGGACAAGCCGGTGGCCGAAGTCTGCCCCGAATGCGGATACATCGGCGCCGAGTCGAAGTTCACGAAGACGCGCGGCGACTACAGGCGGTGCATCAAGTGCGCGAACGAGTGGGACGTCGCGCCGACCCCTGAAGCCGTGGCGGTGTGACGCAGGAAGTAACGGTGGTGGGCGGCGGCCTCGCGGGATCGGAGGCCGCCTGGCAGCTCGCCGCGCGGGGATATCAGGTCACTCTGCATGAGATGCGTCCGGTCACGTCCACTCCGGCGCACAAAACCGACAGGCTGGCCGAGCTCGTTTGCTCCAACACATTCAAGAGCACGGAGCTAACCAACGCGCACGGCCTCCTCAAGGCGGAGATGCGCCTGATGGGATCGCTGATACTCCAGGCAGCCGACGCGGCGCGGGTTGCAGCGGGCAGCGCGCTCGCCGTAGATCGCGACGTGTTCTCTCAGTACGTGACGGAGCGGATCGAGAGCGACCCGCGAATCGACATCGCGCGGGGCGAAGTCACCGCCATCAATGCTCCAGCGATCGTTGCGACTGGACCGCTCACATCGGACAAGCTCGCCGCAGCGATTCGCGCACGGCTTGGGGTGGACGCGCTCGCGTTCTACGACGCGATCGCGCCCATCGTAGCGCGCGAGTCAATAGATGACGCGATCGTGTTCCGCGGCTCACGCTACGGCAAAGAGACAATGGAGGGCGCGGACGACGGCGGCGCATACCTGAACTGCCCTATGACGCGCGAGCAGTACGATCTCTTTCTCGACGCGCTCATTTCGGCCGATCAGTACCACGGACACGAGTTCGACGAAGCTCCGTACTTCGAGGGCTGCATGCCGGTGGAGGTGATGGCGCAGCGCGGGCGGGACACGCTTCGGTTCGGCCCGCTCAAGCCCGTGGGACTACGCGACCCGCGAACCGGACGCGACGCGCACGCCGTCGTGCAGCTTAGACAGGAAGACCGCGCCGGCCGCATGTGGAACATGGTTGGATTCCAGACGCGGCTCCGGATTCCCGAGCAGCAGCGCGTCCTGAAGATGATTCCCGGACTCGAGCAGGCGGAATTCCTGCGCTATGGGTCCATTCATCGCAACTCGTATCTCAACTCACCGGCGGCGCTTAGCGCGCACCTTGCCGCGCGCGACGAGCCGACGATTCTGTTCGCCGGCCAGATAACCGGCGTGGAAGGTTACACCGAGAGCTCCGCCACCGGATTACTTGCGGGCATCAACCTCTCCCGCATCCTGGCCGGCGATGAGCCGGTTGTCCCGCCGCCAACGACGATGCTTGGCGCGCTGTATCGCTATATGAGAGAGGCGGAGCCGAAACATTTCCAGCCGATGAACGCGAACTTCGGCCTCGTCGACGATCTGGCCGCGCCCGTGCGCGATAAGAGGCGCAAGCGGGAGATGTTCGCCGAACGCGCGTTGGCCGACATGAAGGAGTGGGTCGAGGCTAACGCCGTGCTTGGCGTTACGGCAGCGCGCGATTGATGAGCGAGCCCAAGGCCATCGAGGATTTTCTCACTCATCTGGAGAAGGAAAGAGACCTTTCTCCCAACACGCTCGTCGCCTATCGACGCGACCTCGACGAGCTGGTGGAATTTCTCGGGAAGTATTACGGCGCGAATGAATGGACCTGGCAGGGACTCGACCGCCTGGCGATTCGCGGATTTCTCGCCCACCTGACGCGAAAGAAACTCAACAAGCGCTCGATCGCGCGTAGCCTCTCCGCGGTGCGAAGCTTTTACAAGTATCTGCACCGCAACGAGCAGGTCGAGGCAAACCCCGCGCGGGGCGTCGGCACGCCGAAGCAGGACAAGTATTTGCCGGGATACCTCGATCGCGCGCAAATCGAGCTGCTCTTTCAGTCGGCAGGACTCAAAGCGCAGGGCGGGAAGTTTTCCGATGTGCGCAACGCTGCGATTCTCGAGCTCTTTTATTCGACGGGCATGCGCCTGTCGGAGCTACGCGGCATCAACAGGATGGACATCGACTTGTTGTCGCAGCAGGTGAAGGTGCGCGGGAAAGGACGGAAGGAACGAATCGTCCCCGTCGGTGATCACGCCCAGCTGGCGCTCAGGAACTACGAGTCGAAGCGCGACGAGCTGCTGCGGGGAATCGGCTCGGCGGGCGATCGGACGGCTTTCTTCCTCAGCAATCGTGGGAAACGGATCTCGGTGCGCGCGATCCAGAACGCGGTGACCGGTTTCCTGAACAAGATCGACGAGAACTCGGGTCTCTCGACGCACTCGCTCCGTCACACGTTCGCGACCCATCTGCTCGACGCCGGAGCGGATCTGCGGGCAGTGCAGGAGCTGCTCGGGCACGCGTCGATCTCGACGACGCAGATTTACACCCACACGAGCGTCGAGAGACTCAAAGCAGTTTACCAGAAGGCTCACCCGCGGGCGTGAGGCAATTCGCGCGATGAAAAAGCGGCACCATTGGATCGTCCGTGTTACCCACTGGGTCAACGTCGTGGCGATCGTCATCATGGTCGGGTCCGGGCTCCAGATCTTCAACGCCTACCCTGCGTTCGCTCGAAAGGGCGAGATGTTCTGCTGTTATCCATTCGAGCACAAGGCAATTCCCTCCTGGCTCACGTTCGGCCGCTGGCTGGCCGGCGCGCGGAACTGGCATTTCGCGATGATGTGGGTCCTGGTCGTTAACGGGCTCATCTACCTGGCTTTCGTGTATCTCCACGGCGAATGGCGGGATCTCGTTCCGCGCAAAGGCGACATCCGCGACAGCTGGCAGATGGTGAAGTTCTACGCGTTCAAACGGAAGGACCACCCGCACCAGGGCAAGCACAACGCCCTGCAGAAGACGGCGTATTTCCTGTTGCCTTTCGCTGGTGCGCTCGCGGTCCTAACCGGACTCGCGATCTGGAAGCCGGTGC
>DASXYR010000484.1:0-1711 GCA_036502385.1 Gemmatimonadaceae bacterium | reverse complement strand
ATGCCACCAACCACGAAGCGCGTAAGGTTCTTCTCAACAACACGCGGGTGCCTGACATCAAGGCGCAGCTGTCGCGACTGGCCGAAGGCGGAATTCAGTTTCACTGCCAGATGGTGGTCGTCCCAGGGCTGAATGACGAGGAAGTTCTGGAGGAATCGTTGAGCGATCTCTGGAACATGGGAGAAGCGGTCCTTTCGGCGGCCGTCGTACCGGTTGGCCTCACTCAGTTCTCGCATTTGTACACGGCGCAAAGCATGGATCGCGATACTGCCGTTGCGATACTCGAGCGCGTCGAGCGATGGGGAGATCGCGCTCTCAAGGAGCGCGGGGAGACGTGGGTCTACGGCTCCGATGAGCTGTACATGCTCGCCCAGCGTAAGCTTCCCGACGCCGAGCACTATGGTGAATTCGCGCAGATCGAGAACGGCGTCGGTTCCGTGACCTCGCTTCGAATGCGCGTGGCTGCCGGCCTCGAAGAGCTGCCCCGCCGCGATGGTCAGAAGATCGGGGTCGTCACCGGCAAAGCGATGGGCCCACTGATGCAGCCGCTCCTCGAGAGCCTTACTCAAGCGAGCGGGGCGAATTTCGAGCTGATCGTCGTTGAGAATTCGCTATTCGGTCCGACTATCACGACCGCCGGACTGCTTGTTGGCAAAGACATTCTCGGTGCGCTCGAGACCCGGCACGATCTGGATATCGCACTGATTCCAGCGGAAACCATCAACGAGGACAGCATTTTCCTCGACGACTATACCCTGGAGAATGTGAGAAACTCGCTGCCAATGCCGATCTATCCATCGTACGACTTCATCGATGTTCTCGAGTCGGAAGCGAGCGGGGTGTTGGCGTGAATCTGCCTGTCATCGCTCTTGTTGGGCGTCCGAACGTCGGGAAATCCGCACTCTTCAATCGTATCGTCGGCGAGAACAACGCCATCGTAAGCGATGAGGCAGGCACAACACGCGACCGCCACTTCGCGCGCACGGACTGGAACGGGCGTCAGTTCTGGCTCGTGGACACCGGCGGGCTCACCGACGACCCTCACATGCCGATGGATGTCGAGATCAAGCGGCAGGTGCTTCAGGCAATCGAGGAGTCCGATCTGTTGATGCTGGTCGTCGACGCAAAGAACGGTCTGCACCCAAGCGATTCTCGCGTCGTCGACCTGCTGCGCGAGGCGCGGAAACCGTGGGTGCTGGTGGCCAACAAGGTCGACGATCCCTCGACTACCGACTTCTACGAATTTTACGAGCTCGGTGCGGGGGATCCGGTTCCCGTGTCCGCGCTGAACGGCAAGAATTCCGGCGACATGCTCGATGTTCTCGTCGAGCGAATTCCCATCGCCGCCGACGAAGCGCCCGAGGCCCTTCGTGTTGCCGTCGTCGGGCGTCCGAACGTTGGGAAGTCCTCCATCATCAATCGCCTGCTTGGCGAATCGCGCCTGGTAGTAGCAGATGAAGCCGGGACCACGCGCGACGCCATTGATACTCCGATGACGTTTCACGGCCGCGATCTGATCTTTGTCGACACCGCCGGGTTACGCCGCCAGGCCAAGGTGGCGGATGGCATCGAATTCTATTCGTCGCTGCGGACGCGGAGGGCGATAGAGCGTTCCGATATTTGCATCCTGGTGCTCGATGCAGTTGAAGGTCTTCATAACCAGGATCTCAAGATTGCTTCACTCGCGTGGGAAAGCGGGCGCGGACTCGTC
>DASXYR010000483.1:0-9987 GCA_036502385.1 Gemmatimonadaceae bacterium | reverse complement strand
GCCAGTGTGCTCTCGAGCTCCGCGCGGCTGGCGGGATCCTTCGCGAGCTTCCACGGCGCCTGACGATCGACATACTCGTTCGCCCTGGCAACGGTCAGCCAAACCGCCTTGAGTGCCTCGTGCAACAGAAACCCCTTCGGTCCGAACGACGCGTGGTACATCTCGAGGTCGGCCTGATCGGCCGTGTCGATCTCATTCCGCTGCCCCTTCGGGACGATGGCCCCACAGTACCGCTCGACCATTGAAATCGAACGGCTGGCGAGGTTGCCAAATGCATTCGCCAGATCCGCGTTGTAGCGCTCCTCGAACCGCTCCCAGGAGAAATTCCCATCACCGTCGAATGGGACCTCGCGCAGCAGAAAATATCTCAACGCGTCGGGACCAAACCGTCCGATGGCGTCGCGCAGATCCAGATTGCCGCCGGTGGATTTACTGACGCGCGTGCCCCCGACGAGCACGAAGCCGTGGACCCAGATGCGCTTCGGAACGGCGATTCCCGCTGCCATCAACATCGCCGGCCAGATGATCGCGTGAAAGCGGGTGATGTCCTTTCCGATCAGGTGCAGATCCGCCGGCCAGAGCGTCTCGTACTCAGGGTTAGGGAAACCTGTCGCTGTGAGATAGTTGGGCAGCGCGTCGAACCACACATAGGTGCTCTGCTCTTCGCCGCCGCTTCCTTTGCGGGGGAAGGGAACGCCCCAGGAGAAACGGCTTCGGCTCGCCGAGACGTCGTCGAGACCGGATTCCAGGAGCGAGAGCATCTCGTTGCGGCGCGACTTCGGCTGGAGAAAGTCGTCGCTGGATACGAGCTCCCGCAGTCGGTCGGTGTACGCGCTCAGGCGGAAGAACCAGTTCTTCTCCTCGACCCATTCGAGCGTGCGCGTCGGATGCAGGATACACTTGCCATCCACGATTTCGTTGTCCTGCTTGAACGCCTCGCATCCGACGCAGTACCAGCCGGCGTAGGACTTTTCGTAGAAGTCCTCGGGCGAGTTCTCGAAGATCTGCTCGATCAATCTCCTGACCCCGGCTTCGTGTGCCGGGTCGGTCGTGCGGATGAATTGATCGTAGGAGATGCCGAGGAGTCCCCAGATCTGCTCGGTGCTCTCGGCGACCGCATCGACGAGCTCTTGCGGCGAGACTTTTCTCTCGGCGGCGGTCTGCGCGACCTTCTGTCCGTGTTCATCCATCCCGACAAGGAAATGAACGTCGTCTCCCAGGAGACGATGGTAACGAGCTATGGCGTCGGCGCCGATTTTCTCGAAGGCGTGACCCTGATGCGGGTCAGCGGTGGCGTAATCGATTGCGCAGGTGAGATAGTACTTGGCCAACTATTGATTTCCGGACTGATTGTCCTCGCCGCGCCCGCGACGACCGCCGCGCCTTCCGCGTCGCCGCTTTCCCGCGCTGTCGCTCTCGCGGGGAGCAGTGCCGGTCTCATCCCGGGCTACCTCGACCTTGCCTGACGGAGGCACGAATACCTGGTGCTCGGCGGTGTACAGGAGCTCCGGCGAGATCTCGTCCGGACGAATTCCTTCCTGGGCGGATTCATCCTCGTCCACTTCGATCGTGGCCGGCGCGCCAGACACCGCCGACTCCTCCGTCTCCTGCTTGAACTCGACGAGCGTGACGGTGCGCATATCGCCCTCCACCCCGCGCAGCATCACACGCTCGTGGAAGATGTCGATGCTGACCACTTTCTCCTCGCCCAGTTTGGTCGCGACGATCTTGCCTTCCTTGGGAAAGCGCTTGCGGCTCTGGACGTAAAACTCGTGCTCGTAACGGAGGCAGCACATCAGACGCCCGCACGCGCCAGAGATCTGCGAAGGGTTAAGTGACAGCCGCTGATCCTTTGCTACGCCCAGGTTCACCGGACGCAGCTCGGGAAGCCACGACGCCGAGCAGTACTGGCGGCCGCAGCGGCCGATCCCGTCGAGGCGTTTCGCCTCGTCGCGCACGCCGATTTGCTTCAGCTCAATGCGTGTCCGGAACAGCGACGCGAGATCGCGGACGAGATTCCGGAAGTCGACGCGCTTGTCGGCGGTGAAGTACAACGTCAGCTTCTTTTTGTCCCACTGCCATTCGGCGTCGGACAGCTTCATCCCGAGCCCGTTCGCGCGGACGCGCTCCATCGCCTTGCGACGCGCGTCTTCGTTTAGTCTGTCGAGGTCCTTGAACTGTCCGCGGTCCCTCTCGTTCGCGAGGCGCAGCGCCTTGCGTTCGGGAAGTGACGTACCGCATCCATGGGAGCAGCCGGCGCTGCGCTTTTCAGCGAGGTCGCCGAGGGCGTGGATGTGGCCGAGATCTTCGCCGCGATCCACATCGACGATCACCGCCGCGTTTATCGGCGGCGGATCGGGATAGTCCCAGAGAAAGAACTCCTTACGGTTGCCCTTGAAGGCGACTTCGACGAGATGGGGCATGCCTTATTCCGTCCACGCGCCGAGGCGGAGAAATTTCTGCCGCCGACGGCGGACGAGCTTTTCCGGACGCATCTTGCGGAGCTCCTCGAGGTGCTTGTCGATCACTTCCTGGAGCGCCTTCGCGGCTCCCTCGTGGTCGGCGTGCGCACCACCCTTCGGCTCGGGCACTACTTCGTCGATCACCTTGAGCTCGAGAAGCTCGGGTGCGGTGATCTTGAGCGCGGTTGCCGCCTTCTCGCGCATCTCGGGACTCTTCGCATCCTTCCAGAGGATCGCGGCGCAGCCTTCAACCGAGATCACCGAGTAAACCGCGTTCTCCATCATCAGGACGCGATCGGCGACGCCGAGAGCGAGGGCGCCACCCGATCCGCCCTCACCGATCACGGTTGCGATGATGGGAACGGTCAGCTGGCTCATCTCGTAGAGGTTGCGGGCGATCGCTTCGGATTGTCCGCGCTCTTCGGCGCCGAGTCCCGCCCAGGCACCTTGCGTGTCGATGAAAGTCAGGACGGGAACGTGGAATTTTTCCGCGAGCTTCATCAGACGGAGCGCCTTACGGTATCCCTCCGGATGCGGCATCCCGAAATTCCGCTTCAGCTGCTCCTTTGTGTCACGCCCACGCTGATGGCCGATCACCATCACCGTATCGTCGTTGAGACGCGCCCACCCGCCGATGATCGCCGCATCGTCGCGAAAGGCGCGATCGCCATGAAGCTCGATGAAATCGGTGAACGCGAGGCGGATGTAGTCCGCGGTAAAGGGACGTCGCGGGTTGCGGGCAACCTGGACCCTCTGGAAAGGCGTGAGATTCCGGTAAACCTCTTCGCGCAAATCCAGGAGCTTCCGCTCGAGCGGCTCGATGGCCTCGGCGACGCTGAGCTGGCTGTCGCCGGCGGTCTTCTTGATCTCGTCGATCTGCCGTTCCAGCTCGGCTATTGGCTTCTCGAACTCGAGCTGTGTCGCTGATGCCACCTATCAGCTCCCGCGTTGAAGACGGACGGACGACTCGCCCAGAATATTACGCAGTGCACTCAATGCCGCTCCGTCCGCGGCAAGCGTCAGCGACCTGGAGCGGAGACGCGCCTGGACACCCGACCCGTCGCTCCATCGAAACTCCAGAGGCGCCGAACCCGGGAACGTCTCTGCGATTGCGCGGACATCAGCCATCACGTCACCGGAGTATGCGCCCTTCGCGAGATCGATTGCAACCGTCACCTGTCCATTGGTGCGCATCTCCGCCAGCTTTGTCGCCGAATCTACGATGAAAGCCGGATTGTCGGCTCCTTCGTCCCGGCGCGAGTACGCGCCCTTCAATAGCATCGGTACGTCCGGGCGAATCTGATCGTTGAGCGTCGCCCACTTCTCCGGAAAGATGAGCACTTCGGCCGAGCCCGAGAAGTCCTCGATGGTAATCCGGGCGAACTCGGAGCCAGACTTCTTGCTCATCTGCCGCTTGATGTTGGTCACCACGACGGCGAGCGTCATCAGCTCGGCGCGCCAGCCGCCACCGATGTCGGCGACGGTGTGGGTCGAGAAGATCTCGGCCTCCATGCGGAAGCGCTCGAGCGGGTGGCCGGAGATGTAAAATCCGAGTATCTCCTTTTCTTTTGCCAGCCTTTCCGATTCCGTCCAGGAAGGAACGTTGGGCAGCGTGTGCGAGGTCTCGGCTTTTTGCTCGTCGCCTGATGGCGCGCCGAAGAGCGAAACCTGGCCGGTGACCAGGTCTTCCTGCCGCAACGAAGCCTCGCGGATCGCGACGTCGAGCGCGGCGGCAATTTGCGCGCGGTGTCCGCCCAGCGAATCCATCGCGCCAGCGTGGACCAAGGCCTCGAGCACCCGCTTGTTGCAGACGCGGAGATCGATGCGCTCGCAAAGATCGAAGATGGACTTGAAGGGACCATCCTTCTGGCGCGCGGCAAGGATCGAGTCGATTGCGGTGCGACCGACGTTGCGAATGCCACCGAGGCCGAAACGTATCTTGGTCTGCCCGACGACGGTGAACTTGTATCCGGATTCGTTGACGTCGGGCGGAAGGATCTCGATGCCCGACTCCTTTGCGCCTGGCACGTGGAGCTGCCGCGCCTCATTGATATACTTGACGACGTTATCCGTGTCTCCGATCTGAGACGACAGAAGCGCCGCCATGAAATCGGCCGGGAAGTGCGCCTTGAGCCACGCCGTGTGGTAGGAGATTATCGAGTACGCCACAGCGTGTGACTTGTTGAAGCCATAGCGGCCGAACGTTTCGATCTGGCTCGCGATCTCCTCGATGATGGCGCGGCTGTGTCCAAGTCCCACCGATTTCTCGACAAACTTTCCGAGCTCGGCCCGAATGAGCTCAGCGTCCTTCTTTCCGACGGCTTTTCGAAGAACATCGGCTTCGGCGAGCGAAATCCCCGCCAGCATCTGCGCAATGCGCATCACCTGTTCCTGGTAGGTGATGACGCCGTACGTCGTCTCGAGAATCGGCTTCAGCTCGGGGAGAATGTAGGAGACCGGCTCCTCTCCGCGCTTCCGCCGCATGTAAACCTTGTGCATTCCCGCGTCGAGCGGACCGGGGCGCATCAATGCATTCGACGCCACGAGGTCGTCGAACGCATCGGCCCGAATGCTCCTCAGCATGTCGGTCGCGAGAGGCGACTCGAACTGGAACACGCCGACCGTTCTGCCGGCCCGAAGGAGCCGATAGGTCTCGGGATCATCGAGCGCGAGCTTGTCGAGATCGGGCGCGGAGCCGGTTCGCGCACGGATGCCGTGGATCGTGTCGTCGATGACGGTAAGGGTCGTGAGACCGAGGAAATCCATCTTGAGCATGCCCGCCTTCTCGAGGGCATTCATGTCGTACTGTGTAACAACGATGGATTCGTCGGTGAAGCTTCCCGCGCCCTTGGACGCCTGGGTGCAGACGGGAACGTATTCGTCGAGCGGGCCGGGAGCGATGACCACGCCCGCAGCATGAACGCCGGCGTGGCGCGAAAGTCCCTCGAGCCTCACCGCGAAATCGAGGAGCTGGCGATAGCGCTCCTTCTTCTCCTTCACCTCGCGAGGATCATCCTTTCGCGTCGCATAGAACTCGCGCACCTCCGGAATCCGCTCGATCGCTTCCTTCACGGTGAGCGAGAAATTCGGATGGTTCGGGATCAGCTTGGCGAGGTAATCGGTCTCGGAGGGAGTGAAGCCGAGGGTTCTCCCTACGTCCTTGATAGCAGCCCGTGATTTTAACGTGCCGAAAGTGATGATCTGGCCTACCGAGTCGCGCCCGTACTTCTGGCGTACGTACTCGATCACCTCTCCGCGGCGCTCGAAACAGAAGTCCACGTCGATGTCCGGCATCGACACCCGCTCGGGATTCAGAAAACGCTCGAACAGCAGATCGAAGGCGAGGGGATCGACGTCGGTGATTCTGAGCGAGTAGGCGACGAGAGACCCGGCGGCCGACCCTCGGCCGGGCCCGACTGGAATTCCCTTCTCGCGGGCTGCCCGGATGAAGTCCTCGACGATCAGGAAATATCCGGCGTAGCCGGTGCTGGTGATTACGCCAAGCTCGTAGTCGAGTCGCTCCCGGACGTGGCCGGGAAGCTCGGCGCCGTAGCGAACGCGCGCTCCCTCTTCCGAGAGTCGCACGAGCAGCTCGTTCTCCGTCTCGATGCCAGACGGCAGGGGAAACGAAGGCACTCTGTACTGCTTGGAGAACTCGATCGAGCTCTCTTCCCCAATGCGCAGGGTGTTCTCGAGGACGTCCTTTCGTCCCGGGAAAGACCTGGCGATCTCGTCGGCGTTCTTGAAGTAGAGCCCTTCGTCGTAATGCATCCGATTGGTATCGGAGAAATCCTTGCCGAGGCCGATGCAGAGGAGAACGTCGTGGGCGTCGTGATCGTTGCGGGTGAGGAAGTGCGCGTCGTTGGTGGCGAGGACGGGGAGACTCAGCTCCGCCGCGAGCTGAAAGACGCGTCCGTTGAGGGTGGCCTGGTTCTCGGAGTCATGCGCCTGGACCTCCAGGTAGTAGCGATCGCGGAAGACGTCGGCGTACCATGAGGCCGCTGCTCTCGCCTGGTCGTACTCGTCGGACAGAAGGTGGTGTGCGATCTCACCGGCCATGCACGCCGACGAGACGACGATGCCTTCGTTGTATTTGGCGAGGAGCTCCCGATCGACGCGGGGCTTGGCGTAGAACCCTTCTGTGTAGGCGAGGGAGGAGAGCTTGACTAGATTCTTGTACCCTATGGAATTCTGGGCGAGAAGAACGAGGTGGTAGTAGGGTTTGCCCCGATCCCCGCCGACCCGGTCGCGCGCGCGCCTATCGCCGGGCGCGACATAGGCTTCCATACCTATTATGGGCTTTATTCCCGCTTTTTTGGCTCTTTCCTGGAACTCCCACGCGCCATGGAGGTTACCGTGATCGGTGATGGCGAGGGCGGGTTGCTCAAATTCGAGCGCCTTATCGATCAGATCTTCGATTCGGTTGGCGCCGTCGAGCAGTGAATATTCAGAGTGGCAGTGAAGGTGAACGAAGGACACTTGGTAAGATAATGCGCCGCGGATTGCTCGCGATAGCGGTTGTGGTTGGGGGACTGCTTCTAATTTCTGCTCCGACAGCCTGTTATCTCAGTCGGGGAGCGTGGGAGGAGGCCAAGATTCTGAGTCGGCGCGAGCCGATCTCCGATCTGGTGCGGAATCCTCGGACGCCGACGGACGTGAAGGAGAAACTTAGGGTGGTATTGGCGGCGCGCCAGTACGCCAAGGACAGTATCCGGCTAAGAACCAAAGACAGTTTCACGACATATTCGCGCCTTGATCATGACACTTTAGTGTTGTTGGTGTCAGCGGCGTACCGCGATACTCTGAAGCCATATACGTGGTGGTTTCCCATCGTCGGGCGCGTTCCGTACAAGGGCTACTTCGATTTCGCCGCCGCCCGTCTCGCCGCGAAAAATCTCGCGGCCGATGGGTACGACGTGTATGTCAGACCCTCCGACGCGTTCAGCACGCTCGGCTTCTTCAACGATCCGTTGCTGAACACGACGCTAAAAGGTGACACGCTCTCGCTCGCGAACACCGTGATTCACGAGCTGACGCACAACACCTTTTACGCGGCGGGGCAGGCGCCCTTCAACGAATCGTTTGCGATGTTCGTGGGCGCTCGGGGCGCGGCGGCATTCTTCAGATCGCGCGGCCAGGAGGCGGCGGCGGCGAAGCTCGACGCGCAGTGGGAGGATGACAAGGTTCTCGCGAGGTTCTGGGCGCGCGTGATCAACTCCCTCGACTCGGCTTACAAAGCGCACCCGGAGAGCAAAGAGGCCCGGATCACCGCGCGAGACAGCGTATATGCACATGCGCGCATCGCGCTCATCTCCGACGTGGGGCCCCAACTCAAGACAATCAGTCCACGGTACGCCGAGCGTGTGCCGCTGGACAACGCGTCGCTGCTGGCGAGGAGGGTGTACGCGAGCGATCTCGACGTGTTCGATCGGGTCTATGAAAAGGAAGGAAAAGATCTAGAACGCACGATCGGGCGGATTATCGCGCTGGCCAAATCAAATCGGGCGCAGCCATTCGCCGCCCTCTCGAAGTGGGCAGGTGTGAACGCACCGTAAACATCCCGCCGCTCGATCGATGCGAGTGACCGACAGAAACATTGCGCTCGCCGCGCCCCGGAAAAAAACTCTTGACCATCTAATGTTCCTGCCTAGCTTCGTGCTCGATGGGCGGGACTGCTACCTCTTCGCTCCAGTGGGCGAAGGCTGGGACCAGACGCCTGCACTCAGAGTCGTCGACCATGGCGGCTTCTGGTGGCAGAGTGGCAGAGCGACATGGAGTCGCTGCCCGCTAGCGGTAGTTCCGCAGGCTAGAGGGTCCACCCGTGAACAGAACCATCCAGCCTCCATTTGTCGCATCCGAACGCCTTGTTTTCTCGCGCTCGGTACCCGTCCGGCTTTCGACGACTGCGCTTGCCGCGTCGTTCAAAGTGCGCCGCGTCAATTCGTCGCCGCGCCTATTCACAGAGAGAAGCAGGGAGGCAGTATGACCCATCTCGTAAGGAAATTGTTGGTGCTCAGTGCTATCGTCGCCGCGACGCTCGTATCGGTTGCCGAGTCGGCATTCGCGCAGGATGGCGGAAGTATCAGCGGGCGCGCGATAGACGCCACGACGTCCGCGCCCATACCATCCGCGCAAGTCCAGATCATCGGGACAGGTCGAGGTGGCACGACCGCGGACGACGGACGATTCCGAATCGCAAACGTGCGGCCCGGCACCTATCAGGTGCGTGTTCTGCGCATCGGGTACCAGGCCTCGACACAGGCGGTGACTCTCGGGCCCTCCCAGGCGATCACCCTCGAGTACTCGTTGGCTCCGGCCGTCGTGACACTCGACGAGGTCGTGACATTGGCGACCGGCGCGACGACGCGAAAGCGTGAGCAGGGTATGGTGGTCGGAACGCTCACACCGGAACCGGCCGCTCTCGCAACAGCCGGCAACGTGACCCAGCTTCTCACGGGCCGCATTCCCGGCGTCGACATCGCAAGTCCCGGAGGAACCATTGGATCGAGTGCGCGCACCCGTATCCGTGGGGCCAGCTCCTTGTCGTTGTCCAACGACCCTCTTCTCGTCGTTGACGGAATTCGGGTCGAAAACAGCTCGGCATCGACGACCATCGGGGTCGGTGGCCAGCAGCCGTCGCGATTCAACGACATCAATCCGGAAGACATTGACAAGATCGACGTCCTGAAGGGCCCAGCGGCCGCCGCCCTTTACGGCACTGCCGCGGCCAACGGCGTGATACAGATCACCACCAAACACGGTCGCACCGGGACAACCAGGTTCACCGTCTTTGGCGAGTCGGGCAGCATCAAGAACGTTACGCCGTTTCCGAGAAACTTCGCACAGGTCGGCACCACCACCGCTGGCTCGCGCACCACCAATTGCAGTCTCGACAGCCAGACGCGTGCACTCTGCACCCCCAATCCTGACTCTCTCGTCAGCTTCAGCCCGCTCGCGCAGTACAGTCCATTTATCGACGGGCAGCGGGGGGCCTACGGAATCAACGCGATCGGCGGCAACGATCGGGTGAGCTACTACGTCGGTGGCAACTACGACCGGCAACAGGGCGTGTTCGATGCGAACGTCGATCAGCGGGCCGGAGCCCGTGCAAATCTTTCCGCGCAGCTGACGGATAACTGGAACATCGCGCTCGGGACCAACTACCTGGCTGATCACCTGCGCCTCCCGCAGGATGACAACAACACGCTGGGTATAGTTTCGGCCGGCATGTTGGGAACCGCGTTTGACGATTCGACGGCGGGACAGCCGTGTCGCAATGCTACTACGCTCGCGGTGGTAGTTTGCGCTCACGGGTACCTGAACGGTCAGACTCCGCAGACTCTCGAAGCCGTCTGGCAGACGAGACAGGATATCCAGCGCTTTCAGAACACGATCACGAGCAACTATCAGCCCCTTCACTGGCTTAAGGCGAACGGAACAATCGGACTGGACTACCTCAATCGGTGGGACAACGAGCTCATTCCGCCGGCGACGGTTACGTTCGGATCGCTCCCGGATGGACAGC